>CANQCW010000001.1 GCA_947591055.1 uncultured Clostridia bacterium
AATCCACACAAAGCAAACAAAATGTGGAAAAGACTACTGCAAATGTAAAAGATAATGCAAATTTTTGGCTAAATGTTATAGAAACACTAAAAGAGCAAAGGATGCCAATGCTTTATTCTAATTTAGTAAATTCAAGAGCTGTTATTTTAGATGATATGACAGTTGGAATAGAATTTCCTAACGGACTAAACAGTTTTGGAAAAAGCGTAATCGAAAGACCAGAAAATATGGCTGAGATTAAAAGGTTAGTTTCAATAGAGTGTAAAAAAGATATGAAAATCAAGCTTATAGACAAAAAGGCTGAACAAAGTGCTAAAGCTAATCAAAGTCAAGCAAATGGATTTGACATCGGAATAGATGTTAATTTAATAGATGGATAAATAAGTAAATAGAAAATTTTAAGGAGGTAAAGCTATGTCAAGAGGAGGATTTCCAGGTGGAATGGGAGGATTTGGAGGTTTAAATATGAACCAAATCATGAAACAAGCGAAAAAAATGCAAGAGGAGATGGAAAAGTCACAAGAAAATTTAACAACTCAAACCTTTGAAAGTACAACAGGTGGAGGAGCTGTATATTGCAAGGTAAATGGAGCAAAAGAAATATTAGAAATAAAAATTAATAAAGATGTTGTAGATCCAGATGATGTTGAAATGTTACAAGATTTAGTTTTAACATGTATAAATGATGCATTAAAGAAGGTAGATTCAGCAACTAGTGCAGAGTTTGGAAAATACAATATACCAGGACTATAAAAATTAAAATGTAGCAATGAATATACAAGGAGAAACAGATGTCATATTTTTCACCATCAATAGAAAAACTAATAGAAAGCTTTGAGAGATTGCCAAGCATAGGTAATAAAACAGCAATACGACTTGCTTTTTATATGTTAAATGCAAGTAAAGAGGAAACAGATAATTTTATAAAGAGCATACAAGATGCCAAAAATAACTTAAAAATGTGCTCAAAATGCTATAATATATCAGACACAGACCCATGTAATATTTGTTCTGATGCAAAAAGAGATATTACTAAAATATGTGTTGTTGAGGATGTTAAAGATTTAGTAGCAATTGAGAGAATTCACGAATATAACGGCTTGTATCATGTACTTCATGGTTCTATATCACCGATGGAAGGCATAGGGCCAGATGATATAAAAATAAAGGAACTTTTAACAAGATTGATGGACGGAACTGCAAAAGAGGTAATTTTAGCAACAAATCCAAAAGTTGAAGGAGAAGCTACGGCTATGTATATCTCAAAATTAGTTAAGCCAATGGGAATTAAAACAACAAGACTTGCACACGGAATTCCAGTTGGAGGAGATTTAGAATATACAGACGAATTTACTCTTGGAAAAGCATTTGAAGGAAGAACAGAATTATAATATTAGAAAAAGTATATACTTTAGGAAAGTCATTGTCCAAGACAATGGACTTGACGTAAAGAAATTATACGGAACTTAGATTTTTAAAGCAATTTTATTGCATAAAAATCTTTGCTCCGTTTTTTTTTGTAGAAATTGAATATTTTTCAAGTATTAGTAAAAAATAGTAAAAATTATATCTTAAAATAAGAAAGGACTAAGTTTTATGGGAAAAATCAAGGATAAAATTTATGATTGGAAAGATAGATTAAGAAGCGGAAAGATGCTTACTTTAGTAGTTACACTCATTGTTATAGTTATAACGCTTATAATTTATTGTTACAAATTATCTAGAAATTATATGATGCTTGCAGAAAATAGCTACAACCACGCTTTTTATCAATTAATTGAATATGTAGATAATACAGAAAAATTACTTGCAAAAGCAACAATATCATATAGTAGTGAACATGCAACAGAAACATTTGCAAATATAGACAAACAATCAACTTTAGCACAAGCCTATCTTGCTAGGATGCCAATAGATACACAAGAACTTGAAAATACTCAAAAATTCCTACATCAATTAGGAGATTATTGCTATACTGTATCTAAAAAAACAATAAAAGGGGAAGAACTCACACAAGAAGAACTAGACAACTTAGGTAGTTTACATGATTATTGTTTAGAACTAAAAAATACCTTATATCAACTAGAATCAGACCTTTCAGATGAAATAATTAAATGGGGAGATTTATCAAATACAGGAAATAGATTATTTGCTAGAGAAGATGAAAATTTATCACAAACAAGTTTTTCTAACATTGAAGAAGACATGCACCAATATGCTGGGCTGATTTATGATGGAGCATATTCAGAAAATCTACAAAATCCAGATATAGTTGGACTTACAGGAGAAGATATTTCAAAAGAAGAAGCGGAAACTAAAGCTAAAGAATTTTTAGGAAAAGACACTATAAAAGAAATAAACTTTGTAGAAGAATCTCAAAACTCAAATATTATTTGCTATAATTTTAATGTAAAAACCAAAAATGAAAATGAAAATGTTTCTATAGGAGTATCTAAAAAGGGAGGACATATTGTTTGGATAAATTCAGATAGAAATGTTACGGAAGAAAGCATAAAACCAGAAGATGCTGTAAATATAGGAAAAGATTTTCTGCAAAATAGAGAATATAAAGATATGAAGGAAACATACTATATGAAGGAAAATAATGTCCTTACAGTAAATTATGCATATAATCAAGATAATGTAGTAATTTATCCAGATTTGATAAAATTAAAAATAGCATTAGATAATGGTGAAATACTTGGTTTAGAATCAACTGGATATTTAAACTCACATAAACAAAGGGAACTTACGGGAGCAAAAGTAACAGAAGAGCAAGCAAGAAAACTTATAAATCCAAAATTAGAGATAAGTAGTAGCAATATGGCAATGATTCCAACTGAGTGGAATACAGAAATATTATGTTGGGAAGTTAAAGGAAAAACAGAAGAAAATGATTTTCTTGTTTATATTAATGCTGAAACAGGAGATGAAGAAGATATTTTAATGATAGTAGATACACCAAATGGTACTTTAACAACTTAAATTATATAATTAATACTTGTAAAATCAGTATAAAAAGCATATAATCTATCAAGAATTATATGCTTTTTAAAATTGAATAGGAGGACAAAATGAAAATAGAAGAAATCTTAGATGTAACTAAGGGTATGCTAGTTTGCGGAGATAAAAACATAGAAGTAAATAAATTTGATATAGATACTAGAAATGTAAATAAAGGAGATGTATTTGTTGCAATTAAAGGAGAAAATACAGATGGAAACTTATATTATAAAGAGGCTATAAAAAAAGGTGCAATATGTTTATTAGATAAAATGCCAGAAGAAAAAATAGGAAATATTATTTTAGTAGAAAATACTGTAGAAGCATTACAAAATCTTGCAGAATATAAAAGAAGCAAATATAATATTCCTGTTGTTGCAATTACAGGAAGTGTTGGAAAAACTAGTACAAAAGATTTAGTAGCATCTGTAATGTCTCAAAAATTTAATGTATTAAAAACACAAGGAAATTACAACAATGGAATAGGCCTACCACTTACTATTTTAAGATTAAAAAATGAAGATGCAATAGTAGTTGAAATGGGTATGAATCATTTTGGAGAAATTAGCTTGCTTTCAAAAATTGCAAAACCAACTGTTGCAGTAATAACAAACATTGGAACAGCTCACATAGGAAATTTAGGTTCAAGAGAAAATATATTAAAAGCTAAGCTTGAAATATTAGATGGTTTGCAAGGAAACACAGTTATAATTAATAATGATAATGATTTATTAAGTAAATGGAAAAATGAAAATAACAAATATAATGTAATTACATACGGAATAGCTAACAAACAAAGTGATTATGTTGCAGAAAATATAAATTCTTACGAAGATAAAAGTGAATTTGAAACCAACAATACAAAAATTAATGTACCTGTTGGAGGAGAGCACTTTGTACTTAATAGTTTATGTGCAATAGCAGTAGGAAAATATTTTGATATACCAATGGAAAAAATCCAAGAAGGAATATCTAAATTTGAATTAACTAAAAAAAGGATGGAAATAGATAATACAAAAATAGGAGCAATAATTATAAATGATTCATATAATGCAAATTATGATTCAATGAAAGCTGCTATACAGTATTTAGAAAATATTAAAAACAGAAGAAAAATTGCAGTTTTGGGAGATATGAAGGAACTAGGAGAATATTCTGAAGAATTGCATAAAAAAGTAGGAGAACTTATTGAAAATATTGATATATTAATTACAGTAGGAGATTTAGCAAAAACAATTAGTAAAAATGCAAAAATTTCAGAAAAATATGAATTTAATAGTAATGAAGAAGCAATTAACAGAATAAAAAATATTATACAAGAAAATGATGCAATATTGTTAAAAGCGTCAAATTCAATGAATTTTAGCGAAATTGCAGAAAGTTTGAAAACTTTATAGCTAAAATTATTTGTAAAATATTTTATGCATAGCAGGAAAGGAAGGAAAATGTTAAAAGTTGCTGTTATTTATGGTGGGATGTCAACGGAACACGATGTTTCACTTATATCAGGAAAAAATGTGATTGATAATTTAGATAAATCTAAATATGAAATCTATGAAATTAAAATTACTAAAGACGGAAAATGGCTAGACAAAAGAGATAGAGAAATAAAAGATATATATAAATTATTAAAAGAAATGGATGTTGTCTTTCCAGTACTTCATGGACTATATGGAGAAGATGGAACAATTCAAGGCATGCTAGAACTTGCAAAAGTTCCTTATGTAGGTTGTAAAGTTTTAGCATCAAGCGTATGTATGGATAAAGTCTACACAAAAATAATATTTGAAAAAGCCAAAATACCACAAGCAAAATACATATATTTAAAAGATGAAAATACTTACGTAGACGATAATTTTGATGAAATAAAATTAGAAAATGATGAAATCATAAAGTTAGTTGAAGAAAAAATAGGCTTTCCAGTATTTATAAAACCTTCAAACTCAGGCTCATCTGTTGGAGTAAATAAAGCAAGTGATGGTCCAGAGTTAATAAAATATATATCAGAAGCTTTTATGTATGACAGAAAAGTTTTGATAGAAGAAGCAATAGTAGGAAAAGAAGTAGAGTGTGCTGTTTTAGGAAATAAAGAAGCACAAGCTTCAACTGTAGGAGAAATATTATCAGCAGAAGAATTTTATTCTTATGATGCGAAATATACCAATAAAGAGTCGAAAACACTTATACCCGCAGAGTTATCTGATGAAAAGATAGAAGAAATAAGAAAATTAGCAATAAAAGCTTTTAAAACAGTTGATGGAAGTGAACTTTCAAGGGTAGATTTCTTTGTACAAGAAGGAACAGGAAAAGTATATATAAATGAAATAAATACAATGCCAGGATTTACTGAAATAAGTATGTATCCAAAATTATGGGAAAATGCAGGAATTTCTTATACAGAGCTATTAACTAAATTAATCGAATTAAGTAATATTTAATATAAAAAGGAAATAAAAAAAGTGGAAATTGAAGAATTAAAAAAAGAATTAAAGAAATATCTAAAAGAAGAAAGATATGAACATAGCGTATGTGTTATGGAAATGAGTGAAAAATTAGCTGAAAAATACAATGTAAGTAAAACTAAAGTTATGAAAGCAGCACTTATGCACGATATGGCCAAAGAAATGCCAATAGAAAAATTAAAAAAATATATTTTAGATAATAAAATTAAAGTATCAGAAACTGAAATGTTACTAGGAATTACTTTGCATGGAAAAGTAGCAGCAGATATTTGCAGAAAAAAATACGGCTTTGATTATATTATGTGTAAAGCAATTAGCAACCATACAACAGGTAAGCCTGATATGACCATGTTTGAAAAAATAGTATTTATCTCTGACAAAATTGATGAGACAAGAAAGTATGATGGGGTGCAAGAGCTAAGAGAACTTGCATTTAAGGACATTGATAGTGCAATTGTAAAAAATATAGAATATACCACAAAAAATAATCTAGAAAAAGGAAGAATAATATTAGAGCAAAGTATAAAAACTCGCAATTACATATTGATAAATAGGAAAAATTAAGCTATAATAAATGTACCATTAAAAATGGAGGACGTTAAATGATTTTTAAAGATTACTATAAAATACTAGGGCTAGAAACAAATAAAGTAAGTTTAGATGAAATAAAAGTAGCTTATAGAGAAAAAGCTAAAAAATTTCACCCTGATATAAATGTTGGAAATTCAGAAGCGGAAATAATTTTCAAGGATGTAAATGAAGCTTACAGAACACTAAGTGATCCAATTCAAAGAAGAAAATATGACTTTAAATGGAACAAATACATTGGAAGTAGAAAAAAGAAGGAAACAAGACAAAAAAAGTCATTTAAAGAAATGTTTTGGGATATATTATTTGGTGGAGTATCAAGACAAAAAACTGAAAGCAAGCCACTTCCACAGTATGGAGAAGATATTGATACACAGATTAATATCTCAATAAAGGAAGCATTTTTTGGAGTAAATAAAAAAATAAAGCTAAGAACAGTTGATGGAAAAGAAACATCATTTTCTGTGAAAGTTCCAGCAGGAGTGCAAAACAATGACAAGCTAAGAATAGTTGGCCAAGGAAAACATGGAAAAAATGGTGGAAAAAATGGGGATTTGCTAGTTAAAGTTAATATAATAGATGACAATAGATTTAGATTAATCGGAACAGATATTTACACTGAATTAAGCATAACCGTATGGGAAGCTGCTCTTGGAACAAAAAGAAAAATTGACTTATTTGGAGAAGAAATAAATATTATAATACCAAAGTGCTGTAATAGTGGGGAAAAGCTTACAGTAAAAGAAAAAGGATATAAAGATGGAAAAGGAAAAAGAGGCAATTTAAATATAATTACTAAAATTGTATTTCCAAAAGAATTATCTAAAGAGCAAGAAGGTATTTACTTAAAATTAAAAGAAATAAATAAGTAAAATAAGCATATATTTTATTTTGATAACGTTCAACTATTATGTTGACATATTGTAGTATTTATGCTATAATTAGTATGTTAAGCAAAAGAAAAGTATGAGAAAGAGGTGTAAAAATGTCAGAAGGATTTTGTGGTAAGTATTTTAGTATAACTGATCCAAAGGATGTAAATACAGTTATATATAGAATTAATGAAACTGCCAAAGAACTACAGAACAAATATCCTAAATACACTGTTGAGAGACTAGTATGTTCTGAAGAAATTAATGGTAACAATAAAAAGAAAACTTTTTTTATTGATTATCCTGAAATAGAAGGAGAAGACTTAGTAATACTTTCTTTTGGACCACAAAAAGTAGTGGTAAACATGGGATTTTTAAAAGACGACAAAGTAAAGATATCAAGAAGACCTATACCTATTAAATTTGATACTCTTTATTCTGAACAAGCAATGGAACTTAAAGATTTTAAATATACACCTAACTTAAAAAGACCAATAACAATAATTGACCCTGAGACAACAGAAGAAGTAAAACCAATGATATATTTAGATAAAAATACAAATGAAGTAAGAGGAAGATGTAGATTAAAGCCAAACAAATCTTATTTTAGCTTTGAAATAAGAGACAAAAATTAAGGAGGAAAATTTAATAGTGAAGGAATTAACAGTTATAGAATTTTGTGCAAATGATAGATTAATTGCTAGAGGAAGTGGCAATAAAGATTCTTATAATGCTGAATTAGGAGGATATACAAATCAAGGAACATTAGATGGTGAAATTGAAATAGCAACAATGGAAATAGACGAAAGAACATTAGATCCTAGAATTAAAAAAGCTTTATATGAAAACAACAGAAATAGGATGACAAAGAGTGCTTTAATGAGAAAAGCAGAAATGGTTAAAGAAGACGATAGAAATATATAATTTAAAAGCTAAATAATAAGATAAATGAAACCAATGAGAAGGTAAAATAATATGGATAATTTATTAATAACAATAAAAAAACACAAGGTATCAATAATATTAACTATATGTTTATGGATATTTGCAGAATTATTTGTAATAGCACCTTTGGCAACAACAATAGTTGATAGTAGTGCTACCGGTGTTTTTGATTTTGAATATTTTATAGAACATTATGTAGAAAATATAGTAAATGTTTCTGGTATAAGAAACTGCTTTAAAGCACAATATGCTGGAACTATGGGTATTTCTACATTAATGTTTACAATATTTTTTGCTGTTTGCTATGGAATAGGGCTATATAAGGGAAGAAGCAAGGGAAGATATGATAAGATAGAGCATGGTTCAAGTGATTGGAGTATGGGCGGAGAACAATATAAAGTTTTAAGCAAAAGTGCTGGTTTAATTTTGGCTGAAGACAATTATTTACCTCTAGATAAACTTGGAAATACTAATGTTCTTATAGTCGGTGGATCTGGATCTGGTAAATCTTCAGCATATACTATTCCAAATGCTCATCAATGCCTAGGATCTTATATATTTACAGACCCTAAAGGCGAAATATATGATGCAACAGCAGGCTATTTAAAATCACAAGGATATGAAATAAAACTACTAAATTTAGTAAATCCAGAAAGTAGTGATAGTTATAACCCAATTCAACATGTTAAATCAGAACTAGATGTTGATGTTATAGCAAACACTATAGTAAAAGGACAAAAATCGGACATCTCTAGTGGTGCAGACCCATACTGGGACAACATGGCAGAATTATTATTAAAATCATTAATATATTATCTAATAGCTGCAAGACCAGCGGAAGAGCAGAATTTGGCAAGTTGTGCTGAATTAGTTAGAGCAGCTAATAGTAAAGGAAATACAAACTTATTATCAGAATTAATAAATAAATTACCTTATGATCATCCAGCAAGGATGAACTATAAATCTGTTGAAATTGCATCAGATAAAACATATAGCTCAATCTTAAGTTCATTACAATCAAAACTTGGTAAATTTGATTCTAAAGAAATAGCAAATGTAACATCTACGAATACAATAAATTTTGATGATATTGCTACTAAAAAAACAGCCTTGTATGTTGTATCTTCTGATACTCATACAGCTTATGACTTTTTACTTACAATATTTTTCTCACAAATGATACAACAATTATATGATTTTGCGGATAAAAATGGAGGAAAATTACCAGTAAAAACCTTCTTTATATTAGATGAGTTTTCTAATATAGGACAAATACCAGACTTTGATAAAAAAATATCAACAAGTAGAAGTAGAGGAATATCATTTAGTGTTATTTTACAAAACTTAGATCAATTAAAAGGATTATATGAAAAATCTTATGAAACAATAATAGGTAACTGCGATACACACGTATTTTTAGGAAGTAACTCATATGCAACAGTTGAATATTTTTCTAAAGAATTAGGAGAAAAAACAATTTCACATTTAAGTAAATCAGCAAATAGAGACAACTACGGTAGCAGAAAAGGATATAGTGAAAATGATCAAATAATGGGAAGAGCTTTAATGACACCTGATGAACTTAGAAGATTAGACAATGATGACTGTATAGTATTTGAAAAAGGAATAAAACCTATAAGAGCAAAAAAATACTTCTGGTTTAAAAAACAAAGAATAGTTAGAGATTTAAATTCTACAAGAATAGATCATAATGACTTTGATAGCGGAGAAAGGGGAGATTGGAGAAAATTCAATCCATATAACCCATTTACAGGAAATCAAATTGATGATGAAAAAGAACAAGAATTTAAAGTAGATTCATTAGATGACCTATTTAATGATAATAATGATACTGAACAAAACGCAAAAAATAATACAGAACAAAATAATAATCAAATTCAAAATAATGAAAATACAATGAATAATAATGAAAAAGAAAATAATGCTGAAATAAATATCCAAACAAATGATGGCGCAATTAGTAATGATAGCATAAACCCTATTGAATTTCCACCTCCTGTAAGTGGATCAGAAATAAGAAATCAAATGGAAGAAGATGATGACATAGATATACAAAAAGAGCTAGAAGCAAAATTTGACGAATTATTTGGACCAATAGAATAATAAATTCAAGCGAAGGAAATTAATCCTTCGCTATTTTTTTATTTAATTAATTAAAAATATATTTACAAACATATGTTTATATGATATAAATATGCTGAGGTGGATTTATGAAATTTATACATATGGCAGATGTACATTTTGATGCTCCATTTAAAACTATAACAGATAGAGCAGAACTAGGAGAACTTAGAAGATTAGAGCAAAGAGAAGCATTTAAAAATGTAATAGAATTTATTAAAGAAAATAAAGTTGATTATTTATTTATTAGTGGAGATTTATATGAGCAAGAATATATAAAAAAATCAACTATAATTTATATAAATAATTTATTTAAGGAAATTAAAGATACCAAAATATTTATTACACCAGGAAATCATGATCCATATATAAATAATTCATATTATAAATTATTTGACTGGTCCGATAATGTAAAGATATTCACAGAAAATGTAGAAAAAGTGGAAATAGGCGATATTTGCATTTATGGATATGGATTTAATAATTATGAAATGAATTTAAATCAATTAAAAAATATAAATATAGATAATAAAAATAAAATAAATATATTAATAACACATGGAACAATAATCAATGGAAATGAATTAAATGGCATATATAATCCTATAAGCAAAAATGAATTATTAAATAAGGGTTTTGATTATATTGCTTTAGGACATATTCATAAAAGGGATGAATTTTATCCAGGCTCACTAATTTCAATGGGATTTGATGAATTGGGTGAACATGGATTTATTTATGGTGAAATAAATAATAAAAAAATAAATACAAAATTTATTAAAGCAGATAAAAGAGAATTAAAAGAAATTAATTTTGATATTTCAAATATTTATTCAGAAGATGAATTAATTGAAAAATTAAATTTAATTAATACAGAAAATAATTTATATAAAATTAATTTAATTGGAGAAAGAAATTTTTTAATTAATTTAGATATTAAATTAATTAAAAAAAATATAATAAAAATAAAAAATAATACAAATTTAAAAATAGAAATAAAAGAAAATAATAATACATTAAAAGGAATAATTATAAAACAATTAAATAAAAAAATAGAAAATAAAGAAATAAATAAAAATGAATATGAAGAAATTTTAGAATTAATTATAAAAATATTTAATAATTAAAATAAATAATTAGTAAGGAAAAATATGGTAACAAAAAATATTAATTAATTATAAAAAAATGAACAAATTTTATTATAAAAAAATTATTTATACAAAAAAATAAAAAAATAATTAAAAAAACAAATTAAAAAATAAAAAATTAAGAAAAAAATAATAAAAAAATCATAAGTAGAAATGCAAAAATACTTAAAAAAATCTAACAATTTTTAAGTTGTTTATAAGACAAAAAAACTTTTAAACGAAAAAATACAAGCAAATTTCAAAAAAGCTTAGGGAATATATGCGATACAGAAGATAATAAAACAAAAAATGAAGATAAAATTGAAAGAGAAAATTATAATCAAAAAGACAAAAAACTGAAATTCAAATAACCGAAAAGTAAGCATTTTGACAAAAAGACAACGAAAAATATATTGAAAAATAAAGCTAAAATTATAATTTAATAACTAAATCTAATAAAAAAAGTTGAATAATCTTAAATAATAAATTGGCAAAATTTATCAAATTAATTTTAATTAATAAATAAATTATTTAAATTAAAAAGTTGGAGGAAAAATTTTTGAAAATTGATAATATAAAAATTAATTCATATGGAAAATTAAAAGATAAAAATTTAAATTTAGAAAAAATAAATATTATTTATGGAAAAAATGAATCAGGAAAATCTACTTTAATAAATTTTATAATAAATTTATTTTATAATATTTCAAAAAATAAAAATGGAAAAAATATTTCTGATTTTGAAAAATATTTTCCTTGGACTGAAAATGATTTTTCAGGAAAAATAATTTATCAATTAGATAATAATAAAAAATATGAAGTTTTTAGAGATTTTAATAAAAAAAATCCTCAAATATATGATGAAAATGGAAATGATATAACTAATAATTTTAATATAGATAAAAAAACAGGTAATTTATTTTTTCAAGATCAAGTAAAAATAGATAAAAATACAATGCTTTCAACAGTAGTTGCATCTCAAAATGAAACTAGAATTGATAATGCTACACAAAATTTATTAATTCAAAAAATTGCAAATATAGCAGAAAGTGGAGAAGAAGATGTATCATATAAAAATGCTATAAATAAATTAGACAAATTACTATTATCAGAGGTTGGTACATCTAAAAGTCAAAATAGGCCAATAAATATTTCGATGGAAAACTTAAGTAATTATGAAAAAGAATTAAATGATATAAAAAAATATGAAGAAAATAAATATAAAATAGAAGAAGATTACAAAAAAATAAATCAGGAAATTAATGATGCAGAGGAAAATAAAGAAATATATGAGCAAATTGAAAAAATATTAAATAAAAATAAAATAAATGAAGAACAAATAAATATAAAGAAAAAAATATTAGAAGAAAATAAAATAAAAATAGAAAAAATAAAAGAAAATAATTCAAAAATTGAGAAAAAGAAAATAAATAAAATAAATTATATAATTTTAGCATTAATTTTAATAATTAATATATTAAATTTTATATTTATTAAAAATAAAATAATTAATATTTTAATATTTTTATTAATTCCAATTTATATTTTTGGAATTATGCTAAAAAATAAAATAAAAAATAAAAATAATAATTTAAAAAATATAAAAATTCAAATAGAAACTTTAGAAAATTCTAATAAAGAATTAAATAATGAAATAATAGAATTAGAAGAAAATATAAAAAAAGAAAATATAGAAGAAAAAAATAAATTAATTAATATTTATGGAAATAAAATAGAAGATTTATTTAATAAAGATATATTATTTAATTTAATTGAAAAAAATAAAAATAATTTAAATTCATTAATATTGGAATTACATAAATTAAAATTAGATTTGGATAATATAGAACCTAAATTAGAAAAAATATCTGATTTAGAAGAAAAAATTTATTTTGAAAAAGAAAATTTAACTAAATTAGAAAATAAATCAAAAATATTTGAAATAACTAAAGAATTAATTGAAAATTCATATTTGGAAATGAAAAATAATATAACACCAAAATTTAATAAAAATTTATCAAAATATATTGAAAAAATATCTAATGGAAAATATAAAAAAATAATTTTAAATGATGATATTTTTGTAGAATTAGAAAATGGTAGTCGAATATCAATAGAAATGCTAAGTAAAGGAACAATTGAACAAATTTATTTAGCACTTAGATTATCAGTAATAGATGAAATTTCTTCTGAAAAATTACCAATTATACTTGATGAAACATTTGCTTATTATGATAATGAAAGACTAGAAGAAACGTTAAAATTTTTATCACAGATAGATAATCAAATTATATTATGCACTTGCACAGATAGAGAAAAAGAATTATTAAATAAATTAAATATTAGATATAATTTAATTAATTTATAAAATTAATTAATTATAAATAAGAATTAATTAATAATTTAAATTAATATAAAATAATAAAAAAATAATAAAAATTAATTAAAATAATAAAATTTAATTAAAAAATAATAAAAATAAATAAAAAATAATTAAATTTAATTAAAAAATAAAAAATCACATTAATTATGTGATTTTTTTAATTTTTCGGGAGCATCTATAATAATAGGATTTACATGAATTATTGATAAATAAACAAAATCAAGCTTATTTAATTCTTTTTCTAATTTATCTGCTATTTTATGACTTTCAAATGTAGACATATTTCCATCAACAAATATAGTAACAAAAATTAAATATTTATAACCAACAGGAGAAGAATTAAAATGATTTATTTGCATTATTTCTGGATATTTTTCAATAATTTCTAAAATAATATTTTTATGTTTTTCATCTATAGATTTATCCATAAGAACATTGTAACTTTCTATAAAAATTTGTGCTCCTGTATAACATATCCATATAGATATTGCGATTCCTATTAAACTATCAAACCAATAAATATGTAATAATCCTAAAAGTGCTGAAATTAGTGTAAAAGTCGTAATAATGCAATCATTTCTATGATCCTTTAAATTAGATATAATTAATAGACTAGGATTTATTTTTGATAATGATTTAGTATAAAAATATAGGCTTAACTTAGTTATAATAGTGATTATACATACAACTACTAATGTCCAAGAAAAAGTGAAAGTTTCCCCAGTTATCAATGATTTAAAGGAATTAATTAAAAAATTAATTGAAACGATAATCATGGAAATACTAATTAAAAAGGAAAAAAGATATTCAGCCTTTCCATGACCCATATTATGATCATCATCAAAAGGTTTATTGGCAATTTTTCCACCTATATAAGTCATAAGTGATGCAAATATATCACTGGCACTATTTGCAGCATCTGCAATCATAGAATGACTGTGACTTATAAAACCTATAATTCCTTTTATAATAAGTAAAAATAAATTTCCTAAAATACCAAGTATTCCAGCCAATTTAGCTGAAGTAAATCTATTCATATTATTTTCTCGTATAATGAATATATAGAAAACATTATACATATCCTTTCTTTAAAATTGTACATAAAATGCAAATAACTGTATATTTAACAATATTAGATAAATATGTATTTTATAACATAGAATTTAGTATAACATATAAATTATACAATAGACAATATATACTTGAAAGATTAAAGAAAATATTATATAATAGTAAAGTAATTTTATAAGGAGATTAATTTATTTATGTTTGATAATTTAGAAGAGATAGAAAAGAAATATATTGATTTAACAGAAAAAATCAGTGATCCAGAGGTAATTTCAAATCAAAATGAGTGGCGCAAAATGATGAAGGAACATGCCAATATTGAGCCTATTGTAGAAAAGTATAGGGAGTACAAAAATACACAAAAAAATCTAGAAGAAGCTAAGGAAATGATGAACGATAAAGAATTAAAAGATTTAGCTGAAGAAGAAATGTTAAGTGCTAAAGAAAGGCTTCCTAAACTAGAAGAAGAGCTAAAAATGCTTTTAATTCCAAAAGATCCAGATGATGACAAAAACGTTATTTGTGAAATTAGAGCAGGAGCAGGTGGAGAAGAAGCAGCACTTTTTGCTAGTACCTTATTTAGGATGTATTCTATGTACTGTGATTTAAAAAATTGGAAACTAGAAGTATTAAATGAAAACTCTACGGAACTAGGAGGTATAAAGGAAATTTCATTTATTGTTAAAGGTGATGGAGCATATAGCAGACTTAAATTTGAAAGTGGTGTTCATAGAGTACAAAGAGTTCCTGAAACTGAAGCAAGTGGTAGAATTCATACATCAACAGCATCAGTTGCAGTTCTTCCAGAAGTTGAAGATGTAGATATTGAAATAAATCCAGCAGATATTAGGATGGAAGTTTTTAGAGCATCAGGTGCAGGAGGACAACATGTTAACAAAACATCATCAGCCGTAAGATTAATTCATGTTCCAACTGGAATAGTAGCAGAGTGTCAAACAGAAAGATCACAAGTACAAAATAGAGAATATGCAATGAAACTATTAATGTCAAGGCTCTACGAAATTGAAAAGACTAAAAGAGATAGTGAAATAGAAAGTGAAAGAAGAAGCCAGATAGGAAATGCAGATAGAAGTGAGAAAATTAGAACTTATAACTATCCACAAGGAAGAATAACTGATCATAGAATTGGACTTAGTATTTATCAAATGGAAAGCTTTTTAAATGGTAATCTTGATGCAATGATAGACAATTTAATTGCAGCAGATACAGCGCAAAAGCTTCAAAGTAGTGAAGAATAATAATAAAATAGAACTTAAATTATTTTTAAGTTCTATTTTTTTTCTGTTGTAATAAGCTTTAATAGATTAATAAATAGGGGATAAATATTATGTTACAAATATCTTTACTTGGTTTGTTTTTTGGAACAATAGGTACTACGCTTGGTGGAATTATAGGAATTTTTACAAAAAGAAATTCAAATAAATTTTTAAGTTTTGTACTGGCATTTGCATCTGGTTTAATGCTTGCAGTTGTATGTTTTGACCTTATTCCTGAAGCTTTAGAATTAACTTCAATTTTTACAGTTCTTTTAGGTATTGTACTGGGTATTATAACAATGATTGGATGCGACATTTTAGTAAATAAGAAATTTAATATTGATAAAACTAATACAAAAAATATGAGTTTAGTAAAAACAGGAATTATTGTAAGTATTGGACTCGCACTTCATAATATACCAGAAGGATTAGCTATTGGCTCAGGATTTGAAGCTTCAGATGCATTAGGATTTTCACTTGCTATTGCAATAGCACTGCATGATGTACCAGAAGGCCTAAGTATGGCAATACCAATGAAAAGTGGAGGTATGAATCCATTTAAAATAATGTTTTACGTTATTTTGTCTGGAATCGCTACGGGTTTAGGAGCTTTAATGGGAGCAATTGTTGGAAATATATCAGTAAATGTAATTGCTATATGTCTTTCTTTTGCAGCAGGGGCAATGCTTTACATTGTATCAGGTGAACTAGTACCAGAATCTAATCAATTATACCAAGGAAGGATGACTTCCATAGGCAATATGTTAGGTTTTTTAATTGGCTTATTTGCAATGATTATAAATGGATAGTATTAAAGTTTCAAAGTAAATTTTTTCTTATATGAATAAAAAAAGCTATAAGATACTTGAATTAATTTTTAAAATATAGTAAAATCTATACGAACAAAAGTTTTATAACTTTACATATTTAATGAACATATAACTATGGGAAAGTGAGAAAATAGATGCAAAATATATTACAAGAACTAAATGATAAACAAAAAGAAGCTATACAAAATACAGATGGACCATGCTTAATTATTGCAGGAGCAGGAAGTGGAAAGACTAAGGTATTAACATATAAAATAGCTTATCTAATTCAAGAAATGGGTATAAAACCATGGAATATACTTGCAATTACATTTACTAATAAAGCAGCAGAAGAAATGAGGCAGAGAGCAGAAAAATTAATTGGTGAGAATATTAATGATTTATGGCTTGGAACTTTTCACTCAATTTGTGTGAGAATTTTAAGAAAATTCATTGATAGATTAGGCTATGACACATCTTTTGTAATTTTTGATACATCAGATCAAAAGACATTAGTAAAGAACTGTATGAAGGAGCTTAATATAGATACAAAATTACTTACGGAAAAGTCTGTTTTAAATGCAATTAGTAATGCAAAAAATGAAATGCTTGAACCTGAGCAATACAGCCTAAAATATGCTGGAGACTTTAGAAAAGAGACAATAGGAAAAGTATATACCTTATACCAAAAAAGATTAAAAGATAATAATGCAGTTGATTTTGATGATATTATTAATTTTACTATAAAAATATTAATGGAAAATCCAGATATTTTAGATTATTATTCAACAAAATTTAGATATATATTAGTAGATGAATATCAAGATACCAATAAGGCTCAATTTACATTAATTACACTTTTAGCTTCAAAATATGGTAATATAACAGTTGTTGGTGATAATGATCAAGGTATATATGGTTTTAGAGGAGCTGATATAGCTAATATTTTAAATTTTGAAAAAGATTTCCCAGGTACTAATATAATAAAACTAGAACAAAATTATCGTTGCACAGGAAATATTTTAAAAGTTGCAAATGCAGTAATTAAACATAATCAAAATAAATACGAAAAAAAGCTATGGACAGAAAATGATGAAGGCACACTTCCGTATATATTTTGTGGAAAAGATGAGTATTCAGAAGCTGAATTTTTAATTGAAAATATAAATAGATTAAAAAGAGAAGAATATTTTAAATATTCTGATTTTGCAATTCTTTATAGGATGAATTCGCAGTCAAGAGCAATAGAAGATAAACTAAGAATAGAAAATATTCCATACAAAATAATAGGTGGATTAAAATTCTATGAAAGAAAAGAAATAAAAGATGCAATAGCCTATTTAAGGTTAATATCTAATCAATCAGATAATTTTGCATTAGAAAGAATTATAAATGAACCAAAAAGGGGAGTAGGCAAAACTAGCCTTGATAACATAAGAAATATTGCAATACAAAACAATATATCAATGTATGAAGTAATTAAAAATGCAAGTGATTTTATACCTAGAATATATGAAAATACTAGACAATTTGTTGAGGTTATAGAAGAATTAAAATCTACGGAGTGCACAATTTCAGAGTTAATAATGCAGGTTTTAAATAAATCAGGATATATTCAAGCACTAAAAGATGAAAATACAATAGAAGCAGAAACAAGGATACAAAACATTGAAGAATTTGTAACAGTTGCAAATGAATTTGAAAATGAATCAGCAGAAAATACATTAACAGAATTTCTAAATGGTATAGCACTTGCTAGTGATACCGATAATTTAGAAAATTCGGATGATGTAGTTACTTTAATGACATTACATAGTGCCAAAGGATTAGAATATCCTGCTATATTCTTAGTTGGACTAGAAGAAGGTATATTCCCTGGATATCAATCAATGGACAATCCAGAAGATATTGAAGAAGAAAGAAGATTATTTTATGTAGGAGTTACAAGAGCAAAACAATTCTTATTTTTAACTTTTGCAAAAAGAAGAACAATCTTCGGATCTACAAGTTACAACCCACCTTCAAGATTTTTAAAAGAAATTCCTAAAGAAATATTAGACGGATATGAGAAAGCAATGGAAGAAAAAGATAAAAATGAGGAATTTGAAAATAGCAATGTTGAGTGGAATTATAAAAATCATTACAATAAAGCGGATTTTAGTAATGTAATAACATATCAAGCTAAAGATTTATCTAATAGTACATCTACTAAATTTGGAAGAACAGCTGAAAGCTTTTTAGCATCAATCCAAGCAAAGAAAAATACAGATGTAGATTTAAGCAAATTTAAAGTAGGACAAAAAATATATCATAAAAAATTTGGACAAGGTGTAATATCTAAGTTAGAACCAGAAGAAGATGATATAAAGGTTGATATTGATTTTGAAAAAGCAGGTCATAAAAGATTAATGGCAAAATTTGCAGGATTAGAAATATTAGAATAAAAAAGTTATTAAAACGAAAAATTGGACAGTAAAAAAATGAGTGAAAAATTTTCACTCATTTTCTATAACTCCTTTATTGTATCAATCATAAGAGAAAAAATAAATTTTTAATTATGATTAATAAAATTATTTTGACAAATTTCAATAGCATTATGTTTTATAATTAATTTTCCTTTTTCTTTTAATAAACAAATAAATAAATCTTTACTTGAATAAAATCTACAAAATTCTGTAATAGAACTATAAAATTTTCCAATATTACTGAAATTTTCATTTATTTTATAAATAGATAGATAATAATTATTGTTATATAAATATAATTCAATTTTTTTAGCAAAATTATTTAAATTATATAAATCTATTTTTGTAGCAAATTCACAAAAATTACAAAAATCATCAAAATTATCGAATTTATAAATTGCATAATTTGAATTAAATTCTTTAATAATCTTTTTAGGTTTTGCAGATTTTATATTTTTTTTCATTTTTACAAGTCTAGTTACAGTAAAAACGAAATTTCCATTTTTCAATGCAGAAGCATCAATTTTTATCTTATAATCTCTAGTATTAAATCCTACTTCGTCATAAGCTTTTTCTAAAATCTCTAAAAAAGTATGTTTTGCATCAGAAGAATCAGAAACAAAATCATCAAAACTTTGGCTGTTTGGTAATTCATCATTTGATAAAATAATTTTCAATTTGTTTTCACTAAGTTTTTGAAATTTCATTATGACCTCCTTGTACAGAACACTATAACATATTAATTTGAAAAAAGGAAGACTTTTTATAAAAATAACTTGAAAAAAAAACCAAATACATATATAATACGTTTATAAAAAAAACACGTTTCCGTAAGAAAAAATGGAGGTAAAAATGGCTACAAAAGAAAAAGGAACTTTAGTCTTAATAATATTTATACTATGTGGTATAGTTTTAGGAGGATTAATAGGACAACTAACAAAAGATATATCATGGCTTAGTTGGCTAAGTTATGGAAAAGAATTTGGACTAGTAGATCCTATTACATTAGATTTAGGTGTAGTACAATTAACTATTGGACTTATGTTTGATATTAATGTATCTAGTATTATAGGAATAGCAATCGCTATATTTATTTATAGAAGGTTCTAGTTAAATAAAGATTAATTTGGGGGCAGAAAGGATTTTTTTATGCCACTAAAAATTAAAGAATTGCCAAAATGTGAAAGACCATATGAAAAACTCGAAAAATATGGAGAAAAAATGTTATCAAATGCAGAATTATTGGCAATAATTATTAAAACAGGAACAAAAGAGGAAAATTCTATTGATATTGCAAATAGAATTCTTTTGATGTCTAATTCACTAAAAGGACTGCAAAATCTATCTTTGACGGATTTAAAAAATATAAAGGGAATTGGAAATGTAAAAGCAATTCAACTAAAATCTATCTGTGAACTTGCTAAAAGGATGAGCAAGGAAAATGATATAATGTTTCAAGTTAAATATCCTAAAGATGTTGCTACATTATTTTACGAAGAATTTAAACTAGAAAAGCAAGAAATATTTAAAATAATAATTTTAAATACGAAAAATTATATTACAAAAATAATTGACTTTGCAAAAGGAAAAATTGATTCAATAAATTTAGACATCAAGCAGATACTTCAGGAAGTAATTAAACAAGATGCAGATAGAATTATAATTGTTCATAATCACCCAAGTGGAGATCCAAATCCAAGCAAAGCAGATATAAATTTTACAAAAAAATTGTATAAGGCTTCAGAAACCGTAGGCATTAAGTTGATTGACCATATTGTAATAGGTTTTAATAAATATGAAAGTATATTTTCGAGAAGGGAATTTAAAGATGAAATTATTGGACTTTAGCTCAAAAGATATTGGTATAGATTTAGGAACAGCCAATATTCTAATTACATTAAAAGGTAGAGGTATTGTTTTAAGGGAACCATCTGTTGTTGCAATAGATGGATCAAATTCAGAAATAGTCGCAACTGGTATGGATGCTAAAGAAATGTTAGGTAGGACCCCAGAAAATATACGTGCTGTACGACCAATGAAAGATGGAGTAATAGCTGACTTTACGGCTACAGGCTTAATGCTAAAAAATATGCTTAGAAAAGTTTGCAAAAAATATAATGCAGGAAAACCAAGAGTTGTTGTAGGAGTTCCATCTGGAATTACAGAAGTAGAGGAAAGAGCTGTACAAGAAGCATTTTTACAAGCAGGAGCTAAAGAAGTATATTTGATAGATGAACCTATGGCATCAGCAGTTGGTGCCGGGTTAAATGTGCTAGATCCAAATGGAATTATGATAGTAGATATTGGTGGAGGAACAACAGAAGTTGCGGTAATTTCATTAGGAGGAATAGTTGCAAAAACATCTATAAAAGTAGCAGGAAATGCAATAGATGAAGCGATTATCTCTTATTTGAAAAGAAAAGAAAATATAGTAATTCGGTCAAGCAACTGCAGAAAATTTAAAGATTGAGCTTGGTTGTGTAATGCCTTTAGTTACAGAAATTACTAAGGAAATAAGAGGAAGAGATATAGATGTAGGACTTCCAAGAAATGTTGAAATTTCTTCAAAACAAATTCAAGAAGCAATGGAAAAGCCTGTAAATGAAATAATAGAAGCAATAATAAATACTTTATCTGTAACACCACCGGAACTTGCATCAGACATTATGCAAAATGGTATATATATATCAGGAGGAGGAGCATTAATTAGAAATATAGATAATTTAATATCTAAAAAAACAGGAATAAAAACATTTATTGCAGATTCTCCACTTGATTGTGTAGCAATAGGAACGGGAAAAACATTAGAAAATTTTGAAAAAATGAAAAAAATATTGCTAAATAGAAAAAATATCTTATAAAATAAGATTTAATTTATAGAAATATAAGAAAAAGGAGGCATAATGAAACATAACAAAACAGGGATGATTGGTATAATTATTACAATAATTGTTTTAATTGTAGTAGTTGTATTATCAAATATGGGAACAAATCAAATGCAAAATATGCAAACAGTTGTAAGTAAGTTTTTTATGCCATTTCAAAATGGATATATTTTTATAAAAAATAAGATAACCGGTAATGAACAGCAAATAAGTGATATTGAAGGATTAAAAAATGAAAATTCAGCTTTACGAGAAGAAAATTCTAAGCTCAAAGAACAAGTTAGGGAACTTGAAATATTAAAATCAGAAAACAATACATTAAAAGAATATGTTAATTTAAAAAATAAATATGCTGATTATGCAACGGTTCCAGCAAATGTAATTGAAAGAAGTTATAGTAATTATGACAAAATAATAATTATTAATGTTGGAACAAATGATGGAATAAAAGAAAATATGCCAGTTATATCAGAATCAGGTTTAGTAGGAAGAATTTTATCAGTAACAGATACAACATCAAAAGTTCAAACAATTATTGATACAGCAAGTACAGTAAGCGCAACAATTTCAACAGCATCAGAAAGTATATTACTTAAAGGAACGTTGTCAGAAATAAATAATTTAAAGGCAACATCAATACCAGTTGAAACAAGCATACTTCAAGGAGACCAAGTAATTACATCAGGATTTGGAGGTATTTTTCCTAAAGGAATATTAATAGGAACAATAAATGGTGTTGTTAATACGCAAAATGAATTAGATAGATATGCTTTGGTTACTCCAGCAACGGATTTTTCAAAATTAGAAACAGTATTAGTAATAACTCAATAAATATTAATTTTAATAAAGGAGAAAAAATTGAAAAAATTTAAAGGAATATGTATTATAATACTTCTATTTTATATAATATACTTTTTCCAAATTAATTTTTTTTCTTGGTTTACTATTAGAGGAATTATGCCTAATATTTTTATAATTTTAATATTATTTTTAGGATTATTTGCTGGAAAAAAAATTGGAGGAATATTTGGCCTTATATTTGGAATTATTTTAGATATATTAATTGGAAAAAATTTTGGATTTAATGGAATATTTCTAGCAATAATTGGGCTACTTGGAGAATATTTTGATAAAAACTTTTCAAAAGATAATAGAGTAACAATAATTTTGATGACTGCCGGATCAACAATTTTATTTGAATTATGTATGTATATAGTTAATATTTTAAAATTTCATATAGAAGTAGAAATATTACCATTTATTTTAACATTATTAATTGAAACAATATATAATGTATTTTTAGTAATAATATTTTATCCAGGAATAAAAAAATTAGGATATTATTTAGAAAATATATTTAAAAATAAAAAATTAATTACAAGATATTTTTAGAATTTAATTTTGGAGGACAAATTGAAAAATAAAAATGGTACTAAAATTAGATTTAACATTTTAATTGCATTAGTTTATATGATTGGTATTATACTTCTTATATCATTATTTAATTTGCAGATAGTTCACGGAGAAGAATATAGACAAACATCAAATACAAGACTAACTAGGGAAAAGACTATAACAGCAGCAAGAGGAAATATATTAGATTCTAGCCGGAAATAAACTAGTATCCACAACAATGTTCTATAATGTGGAAATCTATAAAACAAAAATAGATAATGATACATTAAATAATACACTTTTGCAGGTTGCAAAAACTCTTGAAGAAAATGGAGATAAATATATAGATAATTTTCCAATAAAAATAAATCCTTATGAATTTAAAGAAATAAATGTAGATAATTGGAAACAAGCAAATAATATTGATTTATCATTTGATGCTGAAACAACATTTAATTATTATAAAGAAAAATATAATATAAATGTAGAAAATGTTGATGATGCAAGAAAAATAATAACTTTAAGATATTTAATTGAAAAAGACGGATATAGTAATACAAAATCAGTAAAAATAGCAAGTAATATTAGTAATGCAAGTTATGCAAAATTTAATGAAATGGGCTCAAGCTTCCCAGGAATAAGTACGTATGTTGAACCAACAGTATCATATCCTTACGGAGAGCTTGCATCACACATTTTAGGATATGTAGGACCAATTAATTCAGATGAATTAGAAAAAAATCCAGAATATACACAAAATGATGTTATAGGTAAAACAGGAATAGAAAAGGTATTTGAAAAATATTTAAAAGGTAAAGATGGAATAAAACAGATTGATATGTCAGTAGATGGAGTTGTTACAGACGAATACATCTCAGAAACAGCAATAACCGGAAGTGATGTAGTTTTAACAATAGATGCAGACTTGCAAAAAGCTACGGAAGAAGCTTTAGCAAAAGATATTGCAGATATGCAAAATGGCGTATTAAGTGGTGCAAAAAATGCAAGTGAAGGTTCAGCAGTTGTTATTAATGTAAAAACAGGAGAAATACTTGCTATGGCAAGTTTTCCAAATTACAATCCATCACTTTTTACGGACGGAATAAGTCAAGAAAATTGGAATAATTATTTAAATGATGGTAGACATCCATTAGTAAATAAAGCAATATCTGATAAATCAGCACCAGGATCTACATTTAAATTAGTTACAGCAATAGCAGGGTTAGAGAGTGGAGCAATAGATTTAAATACAAAGATAAATGATACTTATGTCTATAAATATTATAATGATTATCAACCAAAATGTTGGCTAAGAGGGGGACACGGCTGGCAAAATGTTGTACAAGCAATAGAACACTCTTGTAACTACTTTTTCTATGAAACCGGAAGAAGAGTAGGAATAGAAAAATTAGCAGAAGTGGCAAAATCATTTGGATTAGGTCAAAAAACAGGAGTAGAGCTTCCAGATGAAATTTCGGGAACACTGTCAAGTAATGAAGTAGATAGTGAGTGGACAGGCGGAAAAACAATACAAACAGCCATAGGCCAATTGTACAATGACTTTACTCCATTACAAATGGCAAAATACACAGCAATGCTTGCAAATGGTGGAAAAAATATAGAAGCTACAATAATAAAATCAGTAAATAATCCTGATGGTACAAAAGTTTCAAGAAATGAAATAGAAGAATACGTAAATAGCTTGCTTAATAAAAACGGAAATAGTGGAAGTGATTTGCAATTAAGCGCAGATATAATAGCAACAATTAGGCAAGGTATGAAAGGCGTTACAAGTGATGACGCCGGAACTGCATATTCATATTTTAAAGACTTTAATATAGAAGTTGGAGGTAAAACAGGTTCTGCATCTACAAATAATGGAACAAATGCTTGGTTTATTGGATTTGCACCATTTGATGACCCAGAAATAGCAGTTGCAGTATATGTAAAAAATGGTGAACATGGTGGATATACAGCTCCAGTTGCTAGAGCAATATTTGCTCAATATTTAGGTATGAACGCTTCACAAATTACAGAAGATACAACAGTTTCATCATATATGCAAATTGTAAGATAATAGAAACCATTTATTTGGTTATAATAAATTTCTAGATATAAAATTTATAATTTTTAATTTATAATTTCTAATTTATATTTTATATCTAGAAAAATATTTTATAAAATTATTATTTAAGTTATTATTAATTATATAATTATTTTATTATTTAATTTATTAATTTATTAATTTATTAATTTATTATTTTATTATTTTAATATTTAATTATTAAATCATTTAATTAAATAAATCAAATTTTTTAATTTTTTATTTAAAATTTAAATTATTTAATCATTTTTTAATTAATTTTTAATTATTTTTTAATTATTCTTTAAAATTAACCCAAAAATTATTAAATTTAATCAAAAATTTATTATTTTAATATTTATATTAACATTGACGAAAAATCGTAAATATTATAAAATAATATAGAAAGGAAATTATATGTATAAATCTTTTAATGAAACAAATGAAAAGATTGCATATACTAATGATAAAACAGATATTATTATTGATGATTCATTAATAAAAAATATTACAGATAAAACAGAAAAATCAGCAGAATTTATTAATTATATAAATTATCTGATAAATATAGAAAAAATTATTATAAAAAAGATGGAAAACTCTTTAATAATCAAAGAAAAAGAAGAAAAATATAATTACGAAAAAGATATAATTCATAATCTGCATGATACAAGTATAAGAAAAATATTATCAAATAAAGAAGAAGTGGCATTATTTATAAATAAAGTGTTAAAACTTTCTGAAATAAATCAAGAAATAAAAGCAGATATGCTAGAACAATATGAAACAAGTTTAATTACAAAGAGTTATTTAAATAGAGAAGCAGATATAATATATAAAAGAAAAGACATGGATGTATTTTTTCTAATTGAACACCAATCAAGAATTGATTACAATATGCCTATAAGAATAATGGAATATGTTACAGGAATAATAACAAATTATTGGTATTCAAATAAAGAAAATATAATACATAGAAAATATCCATTAGTAATACCAATAGTTCTGTATATTGGAAAAAAGAGATGGGATGTAGAAAGGCACATAAGTGAAAGACAAGTAAGTATACCAGGATATAAAGCAGAATATGGGAAATATACAATATATGATGTAAATAATTATGAAGATGGAGAATTACTTCATGAAAAAGGAGTTTTAAGTAAAATAATTTTATTAGAAAAAACAAAGGATGAAAAAGAACTTCAAGAAAATTATATAAAAATAAGTAAAGAATATTTATCACAAGAAGAAAAAAATATGATAATAGACTATCTATGCAATATATCATCTACAAAATTACATCCAGATAAAGTGAAGGAAATAAAAAAATTATTTATGAAAGGAGATAATACTATGTTAGCAGAAATTTTTATGGAAAAAGAAAGAAAAGCATGGTTAGGTGGAAAAAAGGAAGGAATAGAAGAAGGTAAAAGAGAAGGAATAAGAGAAGGTAAAAAAGAAGGAATAAAAGAAGGAATAAAAGAAGGAATAATACAAGGAACAATAAAAAGCAAATATGAAATAGCAAAAAAATTATTGAAAAATAATATAAGCATTGAAAATATAAAAAATTGGACAGGCTTATCAAACAAAGAAATTAATGAGATAAAAAATAAATTAGAAAATGATGAAAAATAATATAACAACTAAAAATTTATAAAAGGAGATAATACTATGTTAGCAGAAATTTTTATGGAAAAAGAAAGAAAAGCATGGCTAGGTGGAAAAAAGGAAGGAATAGAAGAAGGTAAAAGAGAAGGAATAAAAGAAGGAATAAAAGAAGGAATAATACAAGGAACAATAAAAAGTAAATATGAAATAGCAAAAAAATTATTGAAAAACAATATAAGCATTGAAAATATAAAGAATTGGACAGGTTTATCAAACAAAGAAATTAATGAGATAAAAAAGAAATTAGAAAATGATGAAAAATGAAAATCATTAAAAATAATTAAAAAATTAAAAATAATTAAATAATAATTAAATAATAATTAAATAATAATTAAATAATAATTAAATAATAATTAAAAATAATTAAAAACAATTAAAAATAATTAAAAATAAATAAAAAATAATTAAAAATAATTAAAAATAATTAAAAAATAAATAATAATATAAAAATAATCGCTTTATAAAATTACAAAAAAGCGATTATTTATTTATTAATAATAAAATTAAAATAATATATAAATATTTATCTTTTACGTTTTGAGTATATAAAAAATATAAAATTGCCAATATTAATAAATCATCTGTATAAAAATTGATACCAAAAAAAGAAAATTTTCCATCTTTATCAATAGGCAAATATTTTAATATATTCATTTTTTTTCACCACCGAAAAGATCTAAAAATTGTGTTATTTTTCCCATTTTAATTAATTTTATGTATTCATCAACTTTTTCTTTTCTACCATCTCTTAAGTATGGTTTTAGTGATAATAGTAACTTACTCATGTCATCATCACCACTATTTTTCATTTTTGCCATTATATTTTGAATTTTCATTAATGTTTCTACATCTATATTTGGCATTGCAGAATCTGAATTTTTATTTATATTTACATTTGAACTTGAACTTGAATTTGAATTAAAATTTGAATTTGCATTTGAATATGAATTTGCACTTGTATTTGAATAAGAATTTGCATTTGAATATGAATTTTTATTTGAATTTGTATTTATATTTGTTTTTTGATTATTACAATTATTCATATTATTAAATAAATTATTATTATTTCGCATTGCATTTTGATTTTGAATATTTGGGTTGGAATAAGTTTTTTCTACATTATTATTTGAGTTTTGTATATTATTAATCAAAGATTTTATATCATCTGGAATCTGATTATTTTGAATCATCGATTGTGCTTTCTTTAACATTTCATTAAAATCATTATCGTTCATAAATACATACCTCCTATTAACTATAATATTATATGAGCTAACTATAAAAAATGTTACTATTTTTTACAGTGAAAATTGTTTACGCGTCTGCAAGTTTGAGAGCAAAAATTGCATGAAAAATAAGCGAAATACTACAAAATTGTAATATAAACTTAATATAAAAGGCTCAAAAAGAGCTTCCGTAAATAGTTATCCAAAATATGAGAAAATCCAGTGTTGAAAATTAAATTGAAACAAATTATTATTGACTTGAATATTTTTAATTTTAAATATTTAAATTATTAAATTACAAAATTTTCGTTAACATAAGGAGGATAGTAATGTATAAATTTTCAAAGAAAATCTTATCAACAGTAATAGCTTGTGCTTTAGTTGGTTCAAATGCAATGCCTGCTATAGTTTATGCTACTGATGAAATTTATAATGATGCAAAAAATGCAATTTCAAATGTATCAAATACTGTTTCAAGTGGCGAAGCGCAAAGCAATGAGCTTTATCAAGAAGTAAATAGTAATGTAAGCGAAGAAGCGATACAATGGGAGCAAAACCCAGAAATATCAATTAGCCAAGAGTTGAAAAGATATTTAAAGTATGAAAATAAAACATTAATTAGCTTTTTAATTTCTAGTGGAATTAAAGACAATACTATCCCACTTTTGGAGAAGACAATTCAAGTGTATGTTCCAAAGATACAAGACAAAGAACCTAGCAAGATTATTGTATCTGGAAAAGATTATACATATGAAAACCAAATTTTAATTATTAAAAATAAATATAATGATGAACTTTCAAAAGATACACATTATTCAAAAGAAGATATTGAGAAAAAATTAAATTGGAATTCAAATGATGAAATTTTAGTTACATATATATATGATGCACAAATTGAAGATTCTACTTTAAATTTACTTGCAGTAGTATCAGGTGAAACAATTGATGAAAGAAATTTTGAAGCTAAGACAGAAAATACTGACTACAATGTAAGTGAAGAAGTTGGAAATCTTTTAGAAACAACTATTTCTACAAATGAAAAAGTAAATAAAGGATATTTATATACAAATTTATTTAAAGTAGAAAATAAATTAGAAACAAAATTTTCTTCTAATTATCAAATAAATATAGGTTTCACAGATTTAATTGATGAAATACAAGTTAAAGAAAACAATGTAAGTGATGAAGTACTTACTAGAAAAATTACTGTTAACAAAGATGAGATTGTAAATATTCTTGGCGAAAATGGAGAAATAAAAGTTCTAGATAGCCAAAATCAAGAATTAGGTGTATTAAAAGCTGATAATTTAGAGCTTAATATAGATAGTTATGGACTTAAATTTGTAACTAGCAAGCCAACTTCGGAAGGATACATTAATATCAAATTAGATAAAGTACTTAATGCAAACAAAAATTATACTTTAGAAGAAGTACAAAATAAAAATGAAATTGAAGCAAGCATTGATGTAACTGGTATTTTACAAGGAAATGAAGTTTCTAATAATCATATTGAAAATAAAATTGAACTTGTTGAGCCATCATCTAATGCAAATATCAGCATAAGTAAAAATGTATTATCAACAGTTGTAACAAATGAAAATGTTGTTATAACAGCTACATTAGAAAGAAATGATATATCAGATGCACTTTATAAAGACCCAGAGCTATTAATAACTCTTCCAAGTCAAATTACTGGTATTAAGCTAAAAGATGCTAGACTAATTTATGAAAACGAATTAGTTCCTGTATCATTTCAAACACTTGATAATAAGATATATTTAAGATTACAAGGTACTCAAACAGAGTATTCTTCACTTCCAAATGTTGATGGAACAGTTGTTAAAATTGTTGCTGATTTAACACTAGACAACTTAGCTGCAAATTCTGATGAAAAAATTGTTCTTCAATACACAAATAGAGTAAGAAATGAGATAAAATCAGTTGAAACACCAATAAAAATTGTAGCCCCAACTGGATTTATAACTTCTAATCATGGAACAGTAGATCAAACAGTTTCTAGTATAAGCAATGATGAAATATTATTAATTAAAGCTAATGACACAGAAAAAGGAATTGCTCTTGGAGGAATTGTTGTAAGCAATTTAAAAGAAAATGCTAAAGGTTTAATGATATTAGGTAGATTCCCAGCAACTGAAACTAAAACAATCGACGGAAATAATGATTTAAATTCTACATATACAATTAATACTAACACACCAATAAGCGTAGAAGGAATAGATGCAGATGTTTATTATTCTGATAATGGATCTGCAACATATGATTTAGGAAATGAACAAAATGGTTGGTCTTTAGAAAAGAAAGATACAAGCAAATCTTATTTAATAGTTTCAAAATCTGAAGTAGCTCCTGCTCAAAAAATATTATTTTCATACAATGGAATTATTCCAATGAATTTGGATTATGAAAATAAAGCATATACTCAATTTGGAGTTTACTATGACAATGAAGCAAAAGAAGGTGTAGAGAAGAATTTAATTTCTTCAAAACTATTAAGCGTTGAAACAGAAAACGTTCCAGTTATCAAAACAGAAATTATAGCAAGAAATTACATTAGTAAAGATTTAATTCAAAATGGTGGAAAAATAAGAAATGGTCAAAAGTATGAATATATAATTCGTGCTACTAATACTGGTAGAAAAGAAGCAGTAAATGTTAAAATCACTGCAAAAAGACCAGAAAATACAGCATTTTTAGTAAATACACAAAATGATACTAATGTTAATGATACATATCAAGACTATTCTGAAGAACTTTCTAAAAATATAGAAAGAATTAATCCAGGAGAAACAGTAGAATTTACATGCTTAGTTATTGCAAGTCATGTTTCAGGTGATTCACAAGGAACTTTCAGAGCTGAAGTTGTTGCAGAAAATATGGAAGGAAACAGTACAGCATCTTTTGAAAATACTTTAACTGAAGGCTCAATGGAATTAGAATTAGGCACAGAAAGCTCAGCAAGTGAAATACAAATTGGAGGAGAAATAAATTATAAATTATATATTACAAATCATAAAAGTTCATCTATCAAAAATTGCAGAGTAAACATTAATATTCCAAAATTCATAGAGTTACAAAGTTATGATGGAGCAACTTTTGATGAAAAGACAAGAACATTAAGTTATAGTGTAGATGAAATTAATTATTTTAAATCTTTAGATTTTAAAGCAAAAGTTATATATTCAGATGAACCAAATCAAGAGATTGCATTAACTGCAGTTGGAACATTTGACGGTGCAGAAGAAGAAATAAAATCTAATACATTAATTAGAAATGTTAAAGATACAAAAGGTTTCTCTGCTAGTCTTAGCAGTAATATAGCATACAAAATGTTAGATACAGACACAGTTGAATATTATATAAATGTAAAAAATGAATCAAAGAAAACAGCTACAGTAAGTATATATGATATATTACCAAGTGAATTAAAAATAAAAAGCTATACTGTTACAAATGGAAATTCAGGATATACAAAAGAAGAATCTTCAGTAGCAGTTTCTGTTGATGAAGATGTAAAAGCAGGAGAAAATCTAAAAGTTACAATAGTTGCTAAGCCATATATATTAGATAGTGTAGGACAAATAAAAGAAATTGAACACAAAGTAAAATTATCTATTAATGGTATGAATTTTGATGTAAATAGTGTTAAACAACAAATTGAAGGAACTTCAAACTTTAATACTGTAGAAGCAGAAGGAAATGAAAATCAAGAAGAAAAAGAAGATATTTATTCAATTTCAGGAAAAATATGGTATGACGAAAATGGAAATTCTGCTAAAGAAGAAAATGAAGCTGGTATGACAAAAGTTTTACTTAAACTATATAATGTAGATTCTCAAGAATATGTTAAAGATAGCGAAGGAAAAGATGTTGAAATATATTCAGATGATAATGGAAATTATGTATTTGAAAACTTAGAAAATGGAAGATATATTGTAATTGCTGACTATGATGGAAAAGTATATGAAGTTGCTAATTATCAATCAAGTGGTCTACCACAAAATGAAAATAATGACTTCATAGAATCTGAAAGCGAAGAATCTGATGAAAATAATTCTAGTTTAGCAGCAACAAACATTATCACTGTAAATGGAGAAAATGTTTACAATATAGATTTAGGCTTAATAGATTCACAAAACTTTAATATGGTATTAAATAATAAAATTTCTAAAATAAGTGTTGTAAAAGATGGAAAAACAACTAGTTATGATATAGCAAATGGAGAAAGTGTAAATGAGAAAAATCTAGAAAATGCTACTCTTATAATAGAATACTTATTAGAAATAAAAAATGAGGGTAATGTAGATGGATATGTTACAGAAATAGGAAGTAATATATCACAAGGTATGCAATTTGTTTCTGAATTAAATAAAGACTGGTATATAAATAATAAAGGAGAAGCTATAAATACTAGTCTAGCAAATAAATTGATAAAATCAGGAGAAACAGCAACATTAAAATTAATTTTAACTAAAAAAGTAACAAACGATGAAACTTTAGAACTTACATCAGAAATTAGAAATACCTACAACAAGTATGGAATAGAAGAAGTATCAAAGACAAGTTTACAAGATAGCAAAGCAAAATCAGCAAGAATAATTATAAACGGAAGTAAAGATAATGAAATGATAAAAGTAGTAGTCATATCAATAAGCATAGTAGCAATAATTTCATTAATAGGTTTTGGAGTATATAAAAAAATGAACAAATATTTTAAAAAATAAAATATACAAATTAACAATTAAAATGACAAAACAAAAATCAATTGGAGGATAAGATATGCGAAAGAAAATCAAATTAATATTTTTAAGTCTGGGATTATCGATTGTATTAATTGCAGGGATAATTGAATTAGGAAAAATATTAAATGTGGTAAGTACGCAAGAAATGTCTCAAGGGTTTAAAGAAACAGTAGTATCAGCAGCTCCACAATGGCCTACGAAACATACAGAAGGTTCCTTGGGAGGAGCAAATTGTTCAACAATGTATAATTTTGCACCAGGATATTATTGTGCTAGACATGAGTGGGAAATTGCAAGACACATGAGCCATGATTCATCGTCAGTTGTTATATCAGATCCAGCAGGTGGTGGTAGAGCACAGGAAATTACGTATGAATTTTTAAAAAAGACAGAAATGACTCAAAGTATAGCGTATGCACAAAATTATGAAGTAGGTGGAAAAACTGATGACTGGACAATGCAACGTATAATATGGGGATCTTGGCAATTCAAAGCATATACTGGTGGAGATTGTGGTTTAGTTGAAGATGTAAAAGAAGATGGAACATGGACAACAGCATCAAATGGCATGATAGGTAGGTCTTATCAATTCGCAAATTTCGTATATAAAGCATTAGATGAAGAAGGACACTTAGGATTAACATTTGAACCTGAAAAGGATGATGATGATAGTTTAAGAGTTTTAGTAGACCAAAAAGAACTAAAATACACAGTTGGACCATATGTACTAAATTTTAAAAATCAAGATGAAGGCTGTGTTGAAGGTACTGGAAATGAACTAATGAAAGACCTTGTTTATAATGAAATAATGGAAAGAAATCAAGGTTGGAGCGAAGAAAACAAATTCTGTACCGGAAAAGTAGAAGCGTTAATAACATATGAAGATGGAACTCATGAGTTAACAGAAGTTGGAGTAGAATTACTAGATGCTTCAGGAAATGTTATGGTAGATAAGTTCCCTAAATTCGGAGAAACATTTTATCTAAGATATAAAACAACATTAGACGAAGATATAAGATATATAAGACCATCAATACAAATAAGCCACTTAAAGAAGATGACTGATAATGGTAGAGATTATGAAGTATGGACATATAGGTCAAAACATATCAAATATAGCATGATAACTGATCAAGGAGATATCTTAATAACTTGTCTTTGGGATGCAATGAGAGCGTGTGGCTATTCTGGAGGATTTAACATTGACATGAGAGCAGAAGTTATTGGTGGACATTGGGAAATTCGAAGTTTAACTCATAAAAGAACAAAAATAATGTCTTACTTTGCACATCAATCTCCAGGATCATATATAAGTTCAGTAATAACTAACTTAATTGAATATTTAAAGAAAGATATCAAAGCCAGAGGTGAAAGCTGGGGCTTAGGAGATATGGATGTAACTTTGGATTGGGTTGGATGTTTTCATTGGTTAGGAAATTACTATGATGATCCTTCTTGTTTGATTGTAAGTAAAATAATTCGCAAAAAATGGAAAAGACAGTTAAAAGATTCAACGACGGGAGAGTATACAAATGATTATGAATATCATGAAGAAAGATCGGATGATGGAAATTTTGTGGGTCCTACAGGAGAAGGATGGGAACTTGAAGAAGCTGAAAGTAAAGCTTGGGTAAGTAGTCCTCTACCAGGAATGGAGAACGTTGAGAGATATGTAACTGCAGGTTCGGAAGAAGGGGCTCATAGAGAATCACAACAAGCAGTTCAAGACTGGATAGACAGCCAAGGAGATGGACTTACAGTAGCATTTAAAATTTTAAATTTGATAATTGATGAAGATATATTAGAAAGTCAACCAAATGAGAAAATTGAAGATGTAGTACCACCAGAAGACTGGCATGAAGAAGAAATTACACTTAAAGAAATAACAGGAAACACAAACCCAAAAGAAGATGAAGAACTTGCTGATTCGTTGATTAAAGAAAGTACTGACTGGGCAGTTGAAAGAGCTGACCTGCCGGGTAAAGAGATAAATATGTACATGGGCCGGCAATGTATGGCAAGACATGCCGTCGACGAAGCTGGGTGATTTTACCGGAGTTAGGCAGTCTAATTCTCTGTCAATGGCTGGAATTCAAGTAGAATTATGGAACAAAACTAAAAACAAACTTGAAGCAACTACAACAACTGACAAGCAAGGTCAATATGGATTCCAGAAATTACATCCAATGTGCAAATACTACATTGTATTTACTTATGATGGTATGAGATATGAGTGTACTACTTATGCTAATAATTTAGCTGGTAAGTATTCTACTGCTCAAGAGAAAACGAGAACAGAGTTTAATGATAAATTTGACCAAATTGGTTCAACACCTGACAACTATGAAGGAAAGAGAGCTTATGGTCTATATACGAAACTAGAAAATGGTTCTGGTGATTATATAGGATATTCAGGTGATGGTCCTAATGCAGGGGCATTTAGATACTATGATGCTTTAGAAAAATTTAAAGAAATAACAACTAATAAGATTGATTTTATATCTACTAAACGTAAAGATATGGACAAGACTTATTATGACAGAATTCATGACACAGATGGAAAAGGCTACAAAGACTATGAAGGAGAATTTAAAGGTGAAATTGGAGGCGTAGGAGTATCTGGAAAAGAAGCAGATGATGTTTGGCAATATATGACTGATACATTTATTAGCGCTGAAACTATACCTTATCCAGAACAAGATAAATTTGTTCTAGAAAATATAGATACTCTTCCAAGTAGTGGAAAAGAACTAGGATTTGAATTCTTATATATTAAAACTCGTGATCAAAGTAGAAATGTTGATTTCGGTCTTAAATTAAGAACAAATGCAGATTTATGGCTTTCTAAAGATTTATATAAAACAACACTTTTAGTAAATGGAAAGAGACAAGAATATTACTATGATAAAAAGACATCTGAAACTGATTCAGAAGGTAACTGGTCTCTAGATTTAGACACAGGTATGTATGCATTTAGCAATGGATCTGATGCAAGCAACAGAGCTTCTAACTCAGATTATATTGGTGAGCCGTATGGTGGAACCGTATATAAGAGAGAAGTTCGTAAGTCAGAGTATTTGTATGATGGCTCTGATGCTGGTACTGTAGATATTAAAAACCTTCAAGTGTTTGTTACTTACAAGATTGCTATAAAGAATCAAGCACAAGATGTTTGGACTTCTGTTGATGAAATTGTAGACTACTATGATGGTGATCAATATACTTATGATGCAAACAGTACAATTATAAAGGATAATACCTTCGTTGGAGATAAAAAGGGTAATAAATATAGTGATTTAAGCGTAAGCTTTAGTTCAAGATATGGTGGTTTTGAAGGAGGCTACAATATAAATGGATATAACAACTATAGTTCTTTATTCTTAACAAATGTAGTATCATATGAGTCAGGAAATAGCAGATTAGCACCAGGTGAAATCACTTATGTATATATTACATTTAAAGTAAATAACGATGAATCTGGAAAAGTAAAACTAGACGAAGAAATGGAAGATCTTCTAATTTATGAAGATGGAAGTGCTGTACGTGAAACTGTAGGAAAGAGAAACATCGCAGAAATAAATGGATATTCAACATCATTTGACAGCAGTGGTTCAAATAAAGCTGGTGTAATTGACCTAGATTCAAATGCAGGAAGCTTAAGACCTAAAGATTTAGACGGAGATGGTAATATTATTTCTTCAAGCAATGCTGCAACAAACAGACTTGAAGACGATACAGATAAAGCTGGAAACTTAAAGCTGAAGATAAACAAAAATCCAGATGAAATAAGAAGTTTCTCAGGATATGTATATGAAGATGCAAGAACAGAAGTATCAGATGGAGCTGTAATTGGAAATGGTAAATTTAACGAAGCAGATGTAGATTTTGAAGGAAACAGAGATAAGAAGATAAATGGTATTACAATTCAATTAGTAGAATTAGTACAAGTAGTAGATGGAGAAGGATTTAGTACAGGAAATTATGAAAAAGAACGTATATGGTCTAGCTTCAACTATGAAAAACACGGAAATACTTGGGACTTATCTGAGGATGGTTCAAGATACTACAGTGGTACAAATTTATCAAAAGTAATATTGTCTGGACAAGGTGTATTTAAGGTAAGACCAGTTAGTCTACCACAAGGCAAAGGAGAATATAGAATTGACTCACTTCCACCAGGAGATTTCTTCATAAGATTTATTTATGGTGATACAACTCAAACTGTATTAACAAATGTATCAGATGGTAGTGATGAAGTACAAAATTTATTTAATCAGTTAAATGATTCTCAAAAGAGTCAATTTGTACAAAGCAGTGGAAATGCAGGAGTTTTGGGAACTAGTGGATTAAATAGCAAAACATATACAGGACAAGATTATAAATCTACAATATATCAAAGAGGAGTAAATCAAAGCTCATCAGTCAACTTCCATACATTTGTAACTAAAAATGGAACAATTGCAGGAAATGGAATATTAGGATATACAGATACAACAAGACAAAACTATGGAATTAGAAATCAAGATAGTAATCCTAATACAAACGAACAATTAACTGTTGAAGATAAACAAAAGATGTACAATTATAGTATTGCTGAAAGCAATATAGAAAGCACTATATCAGATGCAAAAGATGTATATGCATATAGAGAAAGAGAAAAAGGCTATTCAATGGGAAGTTCATCATCAGTCTTGAGTGAAAATCAGCCAACTCTTAAAAACCATAGAGCAGAAGTATTAGCATCTGGAACAGAACTTGTAACAAAGACAACAATTGACTTAAATAATAATAAACTTGATACAGCTATAGGATATCAAAAATCTGCTATTGAGGAGTTAATGGCAAATACTGCAATGGCTTCTCAAACAGGAATTATAGATTCAGAAATTGAATATGATAGAAAAACAACTTGGGTTTATGATCCTGATTCAAAACAATATATTCAAAATCTAGGATACCATATACAGGATATAAACTTAGGTTTAACAGAAAGACCAAGAGCACAACTTAATGTATCAAAAGAACTTACAAATATCCAAATTAAATTAGCAAACGGACAAATATTATTTGATGCACATCAATCAGTTGCAAATTTAATATATCAACAACATAGAAACTATAACGAAGATGAATATTATGCAAAAGTTGAAAATGGAGGAAATGTTGGATATAGATTAAGAGAAACACTAAGACAAGTTGTTGAAAGTAGACAAGAAGAGTTAGTACAAGCAACAATGGACGAAGAACTTATGAGTGGAGCTACAATTAGATTAACATACAAAATTAGTGTAAATAATATAGGTGAAGTAGATTACTTAGATACAGATTTCTACTACTTAGGAAAAACAAGAGATAATTCAAAAGCTGAAACAAACTGGCAAAATGTTGTAAAAACAAGTGCTAAAAATGTATTAGATTATGTATCAAATGAAGTTAACTATGAAGAAAATTATCAAGATGATAAAACAAACTGGACAATAGTTACAACAGATATATTATTAGGAACAACAGAAGATAAGTCAAAAGCAGGAAATGCTGGCTATAACCCAGAAGATAATGACTATGTAAATGATTCATACAAAGGAAATCTAGAAACATACAATGTATTAATAGCAACTAATAAATTATCTGATTACTTGATACCAAGAGCAATAGACCCAGATAAAGAAAATTATTCAAACTCAAGAAGAGAAGTTGGCTTGATATTATCAACACTTCTATCTAATACAGTATCAAATAAAAACTTGATATTTACAAATATGGCAGAGCTAATAGAAGTACAAAATACATTTGGAAGAAGGATGCACCTATCAAGGGTTGGAAATCAATATGTACCATATCAATCAGAAAATAAAGAACAAGATGAATCAACATATTGGATAGAACCAAATGAACCTGATGAAGATAGTGCACAAAAGGTTGTAATATTACCTCCTACTGGTGAAAATAAAAACATAAGTAGAGCAGTAGTACTAACAATTAGTGCATTAGCAATAATCATATTAGCAGTAATATTTATCAAGAAAAAAGTATTAAAATATAAAGACAAGAATTAAAATATACAAAATAAATCCCTCAGCTTAGTATTGCAATATATTACAAAACACCCTAAATGTTAATATTTAGGGTGTATTTTTTATGTTTTAATAAATTTTAACATTGTAACATAAATTTAATATTGAAAACCCTTTAAGTCCTTCCGTAGCAACATAAAGAAAGCTCTCAAAAAGGCATATTGCAAATTATTTTGCTCTAGAATACTATATATTATGATTAAATGGGCCAAAAAATACTAATTTACATAAAAAAATTCAAAAAAAAGCTTGAAATTAGAGCAAAACCATAGTATAATAAATATGTATGATTATGTTAATTTAAGGAGGATCAAAATGCAGAAATTATTAAACAAACTAATAGCATCTCTTGCAACATTAATGTTAGTTGCAATAAACTTCATACCAGCTTTTGTCTATGCTGAGGGAAGTATATCTCAAGATGCAAAAACAACTGAAAAAAATGTAGAATTTAATGCAAGTATTAATAACGAATATAATACTACATTAAATGTGGATGAAGGTGGAAATCTAATATTAAATGTAAAAGTATCTGGAACAGGATATTTAAAAGATTCTAAAGTAACAGTTGAAGATAACAATTATGAAATTATTGATAATGGGGATATAAATGTAAAATCAATAAACGGTAATGTTATTGAACTTGATGAAGTTAATGCAGGGGAAGTTTTAAATGTATCCTTACCTATAAAATTAAAAAAGGAAGATAAAGTTAAATCAGATATTCTTGGAAAAGATAGCACAGTTACATTAAATGCTATCTATGTTAATAAGTCTGGAAAAGAAGTAAAAATTAAAAAGACATTAACAGAAAATATACAATGGACTACAAATCTTAAAGAAAATGTTAATCAAAGTTTAATTAGATATATAAAATATGATAATAAAACAATGCTAAGCTTTAAAATAGAAGAAGGAATCGAAGATAATAAGATGCCTGTAACATCTAAAGAAATTACTGTAAGTGTACCAAGCTTAGATGGAAGCAAACCAGAAACTGTAATTGTTACAGGAAATAATATATCTTATAAATATGAAAATAATATTTTAACAATCAATAAAGAAAATATTGCAGATTCAGAAGGAAAAATATTATGGAATTCTCAAGATGAATACATAGTAACATACATATATAATAATCAAGTAAATGAAGGAAATATACAATCTAATGTAGTAGCAAAATCAATAGTAAAAGGTAATGCTGTAGAAGGAACTGCAGAAAATAATAACTTTGAACTAAAAAATCAAATTGGTACATATGTAGAACTAGAAACTTCTAAGACAGAAGAAATCAATAAAGGTTATATGTATACAAACTTAAAAAGTGCTGATAATGCATTAGAAACTCCATATAATGTAACATATAGAGCAAATATCGGATATAAAGAATTAACAGATAGTATAAAAATTGTGGAAAAATCTACTTTATTTAATGATATAAATGCAAGTAAATCTATATTAACTAAAAAAGTAAAAGTAAATAAAGAAAACTTAATAGAAATATTAGGTGAAGATGGAAATATAAAAGTTTTATCAGAAGACGGAAAAGAATTAGGAAAACTTTCAAAAGACTCATTAGAATTAGAAGTTAATACATCAAAAGTTATTATAGAAACAAGTAAAATAATTAAAGAAGGAACTTTAGAAGTAACAGTTTCTAAAGTTATAACATCAGATAATTCTTATTCAAAAGAGCAATTAGAAAGTTTAACAGAATTAACAACAAATGTAGTAGCAGAAGGATATAAAAATAATACATTAAATTCTTCTAAAAATATTTCTAGCGCTTTAAAATTTACAGAGCCAAAATCAAATGCTCAAATAGATATAGATGCACATAACTTATCAACAGTAGTAAAAAATGAAGATGTAGTTATAACAACAACATTAGAAACAAAAGATATAGAAGATGCATTATATTCAAACTCAAAAATAAACATTACTTTACCAGAAGAAGTAAAAAATATAGATATAAAAGAAGCAAGCTTAATATATGAAGATGAATTAAAGTTAGATAATTTAAGTTCACAAGGAAATATGATTTCATTAAGCTTAGACGGAACTCAAACAAAATATAGTACACAAGCAACTTCAGATGGTACAGTATTAAGATTAGTAACAGACTTAACTCTTGATAATCTAGCTCCTACAAGTAAAAAAGAGATTACATTAGATTATATAAATGAAGCAACAGGAGAACAAAATAGAGTAAGTGATACTATTGGAATAGTTGCACCAACAGGATTTGTTACTACAAACTCAGTAGAAATTGATGGAAAAACAACAACTTCACAAGAAAGCAACGAAGGTGTAGCAAAAGTAGAAGCGGGACAAGAAGAAAAAGAAGTTAAAATTTCGGGAACTATAGTAAATAATTTAGGACATGAAGGTTCAGGATTAGTAATAATAGGAACAATTCCTACAAGTGGAAATAAAGATGAAAATGAAAAAGAATTAGGATCTAATTTTGATACTATAATGAATAGTGCAATTAATATGGTAGGAGCAGAAGCAGAAATTTATTATAGTGAAAATGTAAATGAAAACTTAAATAGTGATAGTTGGACAAAAACATATACACAAAATGCAAAATCATATAAAATAGTTATTTTAGGTGAAATACCACACGGAACAGTAATGAACTTTGATTATACAACAAAAGTTCCAGCAAATCTAGGAAGTGGAGTAGAATCAAAAGCTGCTTATGCAGTTTATTATGATAACAATGCAGAAGAAGGAAATGCACAAAATTTAATTTTAGCAAAACCAGTTACAATATCAACTGATGCAATACCAACATTTGCAACTAAAGCAGTTTTAACAGATGCAAATACAGGTAAAGAAATAAAAGATGAATCAGATGTTAAAGAAGGAAAAATCCTTAAATATAAATTAATTGTAAAAAATACTGGAAAAGAAGAAGCTACAAATATAAAAACAACTATAGACTTACCAGATGGAATATCTCTAGTAGAACAAGTAGAAGATATGACAGATTTTACAGTAAATCAATATAATTATGAAACAAAAAGATTAGAAAAAGTTATTGATAAATTAGAAGCAGGAAAAACAACCTATGTAGAATATAAATTAGCAGTTACAAAAACAATAACAGGTGCAGAAGAAGAAGTTACAGAACAAAAAATAATTGCTAATACAACAGCTGATAGAATTGAAAATACAATATTTAATGAATTTAAAGTTAATGTTGTAAAAGGAGACATTGTAGGGGCTGTTACATCAGACAAAACAGGAGAAAATCTTAAAATAGGTGATAATGTAGAATATTATTTGGAAATAAAAAATGCAAACTTTGATAAGAAAAGTGGCATTGTTGCAGAATTAGAAATACCAGAAGAATTTTCTATTGTATCAGTAGATAATAATGAAGGAACAAGCTATACATTTAATGATAAAACAAGAATATTAACATATAAAAATCCTTCTTTACAAGGAGGAGAAACTGACGGAGTATTTGTAAAACTACAAGTAGAAAAAATACAAGATAATAAGCAAGTAGGCATAAATGCAAAAATTAAATGTAATGAATCTGATGAAGAAACATTAGAAACATTAAAATATAATTTAGTAAAAGATATAATTACAGCTACTCTTTCAAGCAATATACAGCAAAAAAACTTAAGTGATACAGATGAATTAGAATATTATATTACAGTAAAAAATAATGGAAGCGAAACAATAAATGCAAGTATATCAGATAAAATATCTGAAAGCTTAAGAGTAACAGGATACAAAATAGAAGATAAAAATGAAAACAAAGAATATGAAGCAAGCTCAAGAAATATATTAACTTCTTTAGAAGTAGAAGCAGGAAAAACAGCAAGATTAACAATAAAAACTCAACCATATCTATTACAAAGTGGTAGAGTATCAAAGATAGAAAATAAAGCTACTATAACAGTCAATGATACAGAAATACAAACAAATACGTTAAATCATACAATAGTTGGAACATCTGAAAATTCATCAGGATTAAGTACAGCACCAGAAGTTGGAGAACCATCTGATGGAAGTGAAGATATTGATGGAGAAAAAACACTTGAAGGAACATACAAAATAAGCGGTGTTGTATGGATAGACGAAAACATGGATGGAAGAAAAGACGAAAATGAGCAAAAAGTATCTGGATTAACAGTAAAATTATTTGATAAAGCTACAGGAAAAATTGCATTAGATGCAAATGGTAAAGATATGCAAAAAGTAACAGACGAATCTGGAAAATATACATTTGTTAATATATTACCAGGACAATATAATGTAGTAATTGAATATGATAGCTCATCTTATGGACTTTCAAGTTATAAAGTAGAAGGACTATTAGATTCAGAAAATTCAGACTTTGTATCAGCAAAACTTTCTCAAAAGGATGTTGCTGCAACAGATACAATAACAGTTGAAAATTCAAATACATATAACATTGATTTAGGATTAACAAATGGAAAAATATTCGACTTAGATATAACAAAATCTATATCAAGAGTAACAGTAACTAATACAAAAGATAATACAAAAGTATATAACTACAATGATTTATCTGTAGCAAAAGTAGAATTAGGAACAGCTAATGTAAATTTTGCAACAGTATTAGTTGAATATAAAATCAAAGTAAAAAATAACGGAAGTGTAGCAGGATATGCTAAATCAATAGTTGACTATATACCAGAAGGTATGACATTTAATTCAGAACTTAATAATACATGGTATCTTGGAAAAGATGGAAACGCATATAATACAAATTTAGCAAATACAATTATAAATCCAGGCGAAACAAAAGAAGTAACATTAGTGCTAAGTAGAAAAATGTCTGGCGAAAATGTAGGAACAGTTAGAAATACAGCAGAAATATTAATCTCATATAATGAATATGGAATAGAAGATAAAGATGTACAATTAGATAGAAACGATAAGAAAACAGAAGATAAATCTGCAGCAGACTTAGTAATAGGCATGGCAACAGGTAAAGAAGTAGCATCATTTACAGGAATTACACTTGGAATCTTATCAATAATTGCAGTAGCAGTATATGAAATAAAGAAACATATAATAAATAAAATGTACAATATTATATAGAAAGGAGAAAACAAATGCATAAAAGTAAAAAGATAAAAGTTTTACTAATGATGATAATTATGACAATTGTATTGTCTATAAGTAGTTCTGTATTTGCTTTTTCATTTCCAGCATCATTGCCACACCCATATTTATATAATGAACGTTTATTTTGTAGAAACCATACTAAAGGTTATTCTGTTCAAAACGTACCAGGTATGATTAAATCAACAAGGATGATAGATTATGAACCATCTGGAGAGCAAGAATTAGAACAAAGTTTAGCATTTGCAGTTTATACAGCAATACAAACAGGTAGATGGGACAGCGAAAGAATACAAGAAATTTTATGGTCAACTAGACAATTTAGTGGTTTACCAAATTATATAGAGATGCTTTGTGGTTATACAGGAAATGTTACAAGTTCAACAGCATCTGATGTAGTAGAAGCAAGATCAAATCAATATGCTCAATTTTACTATGGTATATTAAATGGTGGAAACAAAATAGAATTTGAAACAGAAACAAAAGATAGCAAAGTATTAGTAGATCAATTAGATCAAACATATACAGTAGGACCATATAGAATAGATGTAAAAACAGGAAATTTATCAGGTTCAGTTAAAGATGCTAAAACAATATTATACAATGAATTAGCAGGAATAAATAAACAAAAATATCCTGATGCACCAGAATTTGCAACATATGAAGTAACAGGTTTAGATGGAACTAATATAAAATTTATAGATAAAAGTGGAAAAGAAATAGAATTTCCAAACTGGGGAGAAGACTTTTATATAAGATTTAATCCAAGAGTTGGAGTACAAACAATACATCCTAAAATAGTTATAAATTATATTAAAAAAGTAACAGGAAGTGCAACATTATATGAGTGCAAACAAGCAACACTTGAAGGAAAAATAACTGATATACGTGTACCTAGAGAATTATTTGATCCAAAAGAATTTGTAAATTCAGGTACACTTAGAGGATCACGTGTAGGAATAAGAGTTACAAATTATGAAATAACAGATTCAGAAACAGTTGGAGAAGATCCAATTTATGATGAAGATGGTCATTTTCAAGGATTTAATACTTATCGTACATATGTTAAAGGATTTAAATATAAAGCTGAAATAGTAGAAAATGATAGAGTTCAAGAAGTACTTGAAATTAATGGTTTATCTACTGGAAGTCAAGGTCTACAAGCATTAGCTACACCAGAATACGACAAATCAGAAGCTGATTTAGGTGTTAAAGAAATTTCCATGGAATTAGGTGGAAACGTATGGGTTGACCTACCAGGAGTAAAAATAGGTGGATATAATGGTATAAAAGATGATGATGATTCACCATTTGCAGGTATGCAAGTAGAATTATTTGATGAAAATAAAAATTTAGTAGATACAACTGTAACAGATAAAAACGGTAAATATCATTTCTACAAAGTTGATCCATTAAAGAAATTTTATGTAAGATTCACATATAATGGACAAATATATCAATCAACATATTATAAAAATAATTTAACTGGCGGTTACTCAAATGCAATGGATGTGGACAGAGAAGCATTTAATAATAAATTTGCAAGTATTGATTCTACACCTCAAAATTATAGAGCAGAAGGCGGATGGCATAAATCATACGCATTATATTCAAAACTAGCACAAGAAAATGGAGAATATATTGCTTATGGTGATGGAGCATTAACATATGAAGATGCATGGAAGAAATTCCTTGAACTTGCATCATCTGCACGTTCTTACGAAGCAGCATATGGTCAATTATCTAGTTGGCTTTCAGGCTTAGGAGTAGGAAGCCAAGATAGTAGTGGAGTAGTAACATTTATAAAAGATTGTATGATAACATCAACAACACTTGTAAATGATCCATTAAGTGGTAAAACAGTAAAATATCCAGTATATGATAGATTTGTATTAGAAGATATAAAAAATCCACCAGCAGAAGTAGAAAAAATAACATTAGATAGGGTATATTTCTATCTATATACAAAAAAATCAGACCAAAGTAGATATATTGACTTTGGAATATGTAGAAGAGAACAAGAAGAATTATATATTCAAAAAGACGTATACAAGGCAACAGTAATTGTAAATGGTAAAAAACATGACTACATGTATTCAAAGAAAAACTTAAATGAAGACGGAAGTTGGACAGTAGAAGTCAGAGCAGCAGATGAATTATATAATGGAGCATATAGTTATACTAGAGAAATACGTAAATCAGAATATTTATATGATGGATCTGATGCAGGAAGTACTGATAACAAAAACTTACAAGTATTTGTAACATATAGATTAGCAGTAAAGAATAGATCACAAAGTTTATATGCAAGTATAAATGAATTAGTTGATTACTATGATGCAGACCAATATACATTTGATGGAGATTTACAATCAGATGGTTCATATAGTATAAAATCATATAACAACTATGATGAAAATGGAAACATTACAGGATCATATGTAAATTCATATTTAGGAAGCGACTCAAAAGGAACAAAACAAGGTGATATAACAGTAAGAAATAATACTATATTTGCAGATAGAGAATCATCAAAAGTGCTTACAAATGGAAATTATACATATAATTCAATATATGTAACAGGAGTAAAATCAGAAACAGGAAGTGATAGATTAGCACCAGGAGAATTTGCATATGTATACTTAACATTTAAAGCAAGAACAGATGAAGCTACTGGAAAAGTAAAATTAGACCAAGACTTAAATACTGGAATTACTACAATAGGAAAACGTAATATAGCAGAAATAAATGGATATTCAACATATTATTCAGGAAATGCTACAATACCAAACTACTTAAACGGAGATGATGGCACAGTAGATACAAACGTAGGAAATAAAGTAGCAGGAATAATAGATACAGAATCAAATTGCGGAAGCTTAGAAGAAGTAGATTTAACAGCAGACGGTGATTTAAGAACATCTACTGAAAGTGAAGTAGAAAATAGACTTGAGATGGATACAGATAAAGCACCAAATATTAAGTTAATAATTAACCAAAATGATGAAGACATTAGAAGGATGACAGGTATGGTTTATGAAGATGAAAGAACAGAAACAGTTGATAAAGCTGTAGTTGGAGACGGTAAATATAATGACTCTGAAACAAAAATAAATGGTGTAAAAGTAGAATTAGTAGAACTAATCCAAAATGTAGATGAAAATGGTATATTTGTAGGAAGCTATAATGGAGAAAAAATATGGGGAACAAATACATATGAATTCCAAGATGGCAAATTAGTAAGACAAAGTGAAAATAACGATAGATACTTTAGTGGATTTGGTTCATCAAAAGTTATATTAAAAGGACCTGGAATATTAGATGTAGTACCTGATAGTATAGGTGAAGGAAATGGAACATATTCATTTAAATCAGTTCCAGCTGGAGATTTCTTTATAAGATTTACTTATGGAGATAATATTCAAACAGTATTAACAAATGGAAATAATGAAGTAAATGAATTACTTGAACAAAAAGGATTAAATGTTAAATCATATAATGGTCAAGACTTTAAAACAACATCATATCAAACAGGAATAGAGCAAAACACAAGTTATAATGGCATAAAAGGATTTACAGATTATGAAAAACAAAATTATAGCAATGCAACTGATAAATCAGCAATGTACTATTATGATATAGAATTAAGTAATAAGATACAAGGAGCGTCAGATGCAAAAGATGTTTACTCAAATAGAGAAAAAGTAAATAATTGGTCAAGAGGAGCAGACGGACAAAACTTATTAAATAATAGAGCAGAAACATTAGCATCATTTGAAAGAATAGGAACATTTAAATATGATAACTTAGAAGACCAAAAACAAGCACAATCTGAAATGATAAGTAGCTTAATTCAAGGCACAGCAATGGTAGCACAATCAGGTGTTATAGACACTGAAGTTGAATATAATAGAACAACAACTGATAATCAAGGAAATGCAAATAGATTAAGTTACACAATAAAAGATATAGATTTAGGATTGGAAGAAAGGCCAAGAGCACAAGTAAAACTAAATAAAGAAGTAACAAACTTTAAATTAGTATTAGCAAACGGTCAATCAGTATTTGATACAACACAATCAGTAAATAATTTATACTATGCAAAACATGATGGACATAGTGCAAAATATGAAGGATTTAGACTAATAGGATATCTATTAGGTAAAAATTCAAAAGAAGCACCAGAATTAATTCAAGCATATTTAGATGAAGAATTAATGGAAGGAGCTATGATACAAGCAAACTATGAAATAACAGCACAAAATGTTGGAGAAATCGATTACTTAGATAAACAATTCTATTATACAAATAAAACAAATAATACAAATTCAAGTAACGTATCAACAACAAATGTAAAACAAGTAGTTGACTATGTATCAAACTTACTAAGATTTGACTCAAACTATCAAGATGTAAATGCTAACTGGCAAGTAAGAAGTACAGAATACTTAACAAATTCAGCAAAATTGAATTCTGCAAATGAGTTAGTAGTAGACTCATCAAAAGTAGAAAATGATTTAGTAAATAGACAATATTATAAAAATATAGCAACATATAATACATTAATAACAACAGACAGTTTAACACAAGAATTATTGCCAGAATTATTAGATAAAAATAACTCATCAAAGAAAACAACATTAGTATTATCAACAATATTATCAAATTCAGCAGATGAAGACTATGTATATAATAACTTAGTTGAAACAGTTGCAACATCAAATAAACAAGGAAGAAGGATGAGTTACTCAATATCTGGAAATCAAGAAATGGCAGATCAATCATTAGGTGATAATGCAAGTGAAGATGTATATACAATGAAAGATTTAGTAACACCATCAGAATTAGATAGTGATAGTAGCCAAAGAATATTAATACTTCCACCACTTGGTGAGAATAGAAACTATGTCTCAATAATTCTATCAATTATAGCAGCAGGATTAATCGTAGCAATAGGAATAGTAATTATTAAGAAAAGATTAAAATAGAAATAAAAAATAATGGACTATTTATAAAAATAGTCCATTATTCCGTTATAAATACCCCAAGCTAATTTTTCTTGATATTCATCAGTAACAAGTAAAGATTCTTCTGCCTCATTAGAAAGAAAACCACACTCAACTAAACATATTGGTATTTCTACGTGTTTCATTATATATATATTATTTAATACTAGAGGAACACGTTTATTTTCAGTATTTATTGATGTATTTAAATTAGTTTGAATTGATGTTGCTAAATTTTTAGAATTTTCATCTTTATCTTTATAAAATGTTTGCCAACCATAATACTGCTTTTGAGGTATTTTATTTAAATGAATTGAAACGAATATATCAGCTGATGATTCATTTCCAATTTTTACTCTATTTTTTATGTCTGAAACTTTTTTTTCAGATATTGTTTTTGCATCTAATTCATATATTGCATTTTCATCATATCTTGTAAGTAAAATTGTTGCACCGCTATTTTCTAATAGTTTTTGTAATTTCAATACAATTTTTAAATTTATTTCTGCTTCTGATACACCATTTGAACTAGTTGCACCTTCATCAGGAGTTCCGTGCCCTGCATCTAAAACTATTACTTTATTTGACACAGGAAGGGTCATTGTTTCTACTACTTCATTTTTAGAAGAATTCATACTATTTGCAAAAAATAAAGATAATACTAAACAAGTTGTAATTAGAGATAATCTTTTAACCATAATTTATTATTATACTCCTACAATTATTTTTTATAATTGTATGCAGTAAAAAAATAAAAATGAATTTTCTCTTGATTTATTAGCAAAATGTTGTAAAATGAAATAAATATAAAAAGAAAAATTGGAGAAAATATGGATATAGAAAAAGAACTATTTAAATTGCAAGATAAAAAATATCAGGAGTTTCAAAAAAAATTATGTCCTGAAACAAATAATATAATTGGAGTTAGAATTCCCCTATTAAGAAAGTTTGCAAAAGAAAACAAAGACAAAATTGATATTAGCAAGATAAATACTAAATATTATGAAGAAATAATGCTTAAAGGTATGCTTATTGGAATACAAAAAAATCTTGATTTGAAGGAAATAGAAAACTTTATTCCCTTAATAGACAATTGGGCTATTTGCGATACTTTTTGTAGTGGTTTAAAGCAAGTAAAATATAACAAGAAGGAATTTTTAAATTTTATTGAGCCATACTTAAATTCCAATGGAGAATTTGCTGTTAGATTTGCTGTTGTTATCCTTTTAGATTATTACATAGAAGATGATTACATTGATTATATTTTAAAGAATTTAAGTAAAATAGATAGAGAAGAATATTATATAAATATGGCTATTGCTTGGTGCTATGCTGAGTGTTTTGCAAAATATTATAAAAAAACTTATGACTTCTTTAAAAACACAAAATTAAATAAATTTGTTAGAAACAAATCTATTCAAAAAGCTATTGAATCATACAGATTAACAAGCTTGCAAAAAGATGAATTAAAAGGATTAAAAGTTTAAAGTAATATTAAAATTTAATATGTATAATTGAACATACAAATCAATGCAAAAGTGTATAAAATTTCCACACTTAGGGCAAAATATGTGAAAAACATAATCCTAAGGAGTGGAATTTTTTAATGAGAAAATTTTTAAATACGAAAGATGCATTACTTAACAAAAATGATTTAGAAGAATATTTAGCTAAATTTGCATCAGACAATATTGTAAAAGAATCGTCTAGCAAAGAGACATACCCAATTCCAAGAGTAAGAGAAAATTGTAAGTATATATCATTGGTATATACTTTATTAAATGAGCATGTTAAAATAGGAATTCCAATTCACCCAGCAGGAGAGTGGATTTTAGATAATTTTTATATTATTGAAAAATCAGCCAAAGAGATTGAAAAGGAACTTCCTTTAAGCAAATATATTAAGTTTCCAGGTATTTTACAAAGTGGTTTTGCAAGAATTTTTGTTTTAGCAAATGAGATTGTGTCTAATACAGATGGAAAGATTGAAAAAAATGATTTAAAGGATTATTTAGTAGCATATCAAACTCAAAAGAACTTGAACATGGAAGAAATTTGGTGTATTCCAATTTTTTTACAAATTTGTTTGATAGAAAAAATTAAAAATGTTTGTGAAAGAATTTTTATTTCTCAAATGGAAAAATGCAAAGTTGAAAATATTATTGAAAGAATTATAGAAAATAAGCCTACAAAACAGATTAAAATTTCTGCTTATGGTGCTTATCCATTTATAGAATATATGTCATATAGATTAAAAAGATATGGAAAAGAAGGAATTCCATATTTAGAAGCTTTTGAAGAACAAGTTGATAAAATGGGGATGACAATAACTGATGCAATTAATAGAGAGCATTTTGATATTGCTGTTAGAAAATTATCTATAAAAAACGCAATTAATAGCATAAGAAACATATCAAGGATGAATATGATTTCTATTTTTAAAGAAATAAATGTTGTAGAAAATATTTTAAATAAAGACCCAGCAAGTGTTTATCAAAAAATGGATTATGACAGCAAAGATTATTATAGAAGTAAAATACTAGAAATATCAAATAAAACGAAAATATCTGAAATATATATTGCTGAAGAAGTTTTAAAACTTTGCGAACAAAGTAAAGAGGCATCTAATAACACCAAATATAATTTAAGCAATGATAATAATCAATTAAAAAAAATGCATGTTGGATACTACTTAATTGATGATGGAAAAGATACATTAGTTAGTAAATTATTGAATAAAAAAGTAAAATCTATTTCTAGTGATAAAAAGGCTAAAATATATGTTTTTACAATTTATTTTTTTACTATACTAATTACTGCTTGTTTGCTACCTCCAACAAAATTTTTATCAATACTTTTATTTATTCCAATTCAAAATAGTGTAACTAAAATAGCACAATATATTTTAGGAAAAATTGTAAAGCAAAGACATATTCCAAAAATTGATTTGCAAAATAAAATACCAGAAAATTTAAGCACTATGTGTATAGTACCAGTTTATTTAAAAAGTGAAGAAGATGTTAGAGATATATTTAAAAAGATGGAAGTATATTATTTAGCAAATAAATCTGAAAATTTATTTTTTACTTTATTAGGTGATTGTACAACTAGTAGTAAAAAAGATGAAGACATAGATGAAAAAATAATAAAAGAAGGATTAGAGCAAGTTAAAAGGCTAAATAGAAAATACGGAGATATATTCTTTTTCACATATAGAAAACGTGAGTGGTCTGAAAGTGAAAGATGCTACATGGGTTGGGAAAGAAAAAGAGGTATGATTAATCAGTTTAATGAATTTTTGATGACTGGTAAATCAAAGTTTGAAGTAAATACGTGTAATATAAATGCAATTCCCAAAATTAAGTATGTAATAACAATAGATTCAGATACTAATTTAGTTATGGATAGTGCTTTTAAATTAATTGGAGCAATGAGCCATATATTAAATAAACCTGAGGTTGATAAGATAAAAAACATTGTAGTAAAGGGACATGGAATAATTCAACCTAGAGTAAATCAAGAAATAGATGGTGCAAGAGAAAGCCTATTTACAAGATTACTTGCTACAAATATAGGAATAGATCCATACTCAAACGCCTTATATGATGTATATCAAGACACATTTGGAGAAGGAATTTTTACTGGAAAAGGTATATATGATTTAGAGGTTTTTTATGAGGTGCTAAAAGACTCTATACCTGAAAACAAAGTCTTAAGTCATGATTTATTAGAGGGAAGTTTTTTAAGGTGTGGTTTGGCTAATGATATTTATCTTATAGATGGTCAGCCATCAAGCTACAATACTTATAAAATCAGAAAACACAGGTGGATAAGAGGAGATATTCAAATAATAGGCTGGCTTAATACAAGTTTAAATTTTTTATCAAAATATAAAATTTTAGATAATTTAGTTAGAAGTTTAAATGAAGTATTTTTGTTAATAACTTTATTTATTGCAATGTTGACAAATAATATTTTAAATATAGTGCTTCCTTTAATTATATTAGGTGTTCCAATGATAATAGGACTTTTAGATTTATTTGTAAATAAAAAAGGAGGAGAAAGTCATAAGAAATTATTTGCACCAACATTTTCACAAATACAAAAAATTATTTACAAATATATATTAGAAGTAATTTTGCTTCCAGATACTGCAAATGTTGAAACTAATGCATTTGCAAAGTCAATATACAGATTAAATGTATCACATTTAAATTTGCTTGAGTGGACGACTTCAAAAGAAGCGGAAAGTAAAAAAAGAGCAAGCTTAAAAGATTATTATATTTCAATGATTTTTTCTGTAATATCAGGATTGGTATTTATGAATTATCCTTTTTCGTTTTTATGGATTTTTTCTCCATTAGTGATGTATTTGATGAGTAGAAAAGAAGAAGGAAAAACAACAAAACTATCTGCACAAAATGAAAAATATCTATTGAATATTGGTAAAAAAACTTGGAATTATTTTAAAGAAAATATGACTAATTTTCTAGTAAACGATAATTATCAAGAAGAAAAAAGGATGCCTTGTACTAAAAGGACATCACCAACAAATATAGGACTTGAAATTTTGGCTATAATATCAAGTTATGACTTAGGATATGAGAAAAAAGAATATGTAATAAATCTTCTTGAAAATGTTATAAAAACTATAGAGATACTACCAAAGTGGAAAGGGCATTTATATAACTGGTATGATACAGAGAAACTAATACCAATTTATCCTCTTGTAATATCATCAGTTGATAGTGGAAACTTAGTTGGATATTTGTATGTTTTAAAACAATTTTTAATTGAACATCAAAAAGATGAAGGAATAGAAAACTTAATTGAAAAAGTAGATAAATTAATAAATGATACAGACTTTAGTGCATTATTTGACGAAAGATTAGAACTATTTTCAATTGGATTTAATGTAGAAGAAAATAGATTGATTGATTATTACTATGACTTGCTAGCATCTGAATCTAGACAAACAACATTAGTCGCTATTGCAAAAAAAGATATTCCAAGTAAAAGTTGGGGTAATTTAGGAAGAACTTTAACAGCATTAAAAGGGCATATTGGACTAATTTCATGGGGTGGAACAGCATTTGAATATTTAATGACAAATCTAATAATTCCAACTTATGATGCAACATTATTAGATGAGTCTTGTAAATTTTTAATATTGAGTCAAAAAGAGTATGCGTTAAAATTAGGTATTCCATGGGGAATTTCTGAAAGCTCATATAATTTAAAAGACTTTGATGGAAATTATCAATATAAAACATTTGGAATACCATGGCTTGGAATAAAAAGAGGGTTAGAGTCTAATATAGTAGTAAGTCCATATTCTACAGCACTTGCTTTAACAGAAGGCCCAAAAGATGCAATAAATAATTTGAAAAGATTAGAAAAAGAAGGTGCTTTTGGAAAATATGGTTTTTATGATGCAATAGACTATACACAATCAAAAGAAGTAATAAAAATATTTATGGCACACCACCAAGGGATGATTTTATCTGCAATAGATAATCAACTTAAAAATAATATATTTCAAAAAAGATTTATGCAAAATCCAGAAATAGAAGGTACTAAGGTTTTACTCCAAGAAACAATGCCGACAAAACTTATTTTAACAAAAGAAAAGAAAGAGAAAACTCAAAAAATAAAACTAAAAAATAATGATGACTATTCTTCAAGAAATACTGGATTAAATGTAATATCTACTGGTAAATATAGCTCAATTTCTTATGAAAATGGCTATGAATATAATAAAATAGATGATGCAATATTAACTGACGAAAATAATATTTATATAAAAGATATAGATTCAAAAAAAGTTTGGAGTTTGGTAAATAGCAGAAAAGAAACTGCATTTACATCATATTCAAGTGAATTTAGACTAAATACAGGAAACTTTAAAGCAGATGTAAATACTACGATTGTACCAGATTTAACGGTTGAAGTAAAAGAATTAAGCATAAAAAATAGAGGATTAAATGATTTAAATCTTGAAATAACAACATCAGCAAAACCGATAATGACAAATAAAAGGCAATATGAATCACATCCTGCTTTTGAAAATATGTTTTTGAACTTTGAAAATATAGATGATTATTTAGTAATATCAAGAAATAAAAGGATGGATACTGAGCGTATACCATATTTGGTTACAAGTCTATTTTCAGAAGAAGGTAGCACAGAATTTGAAATTGATAAAGAAAAATTTGTAGATAGAAAAAATAATAAAATTCCAGACAGTATAACAAAATCATATCCATTTAATAAAAAAGAAGGAAATGTGATAAATCCTATAATAGCAATGCGAAAAATAATTTCAATTAAACCAAATGAAACAAAAAAATTATATTTAATTTCTTCTGCAGATTATAATAAAGATACAGCTATTAAAAACTTTGAAGAATATAAAAATATAAAAAATTTAGAGAGATTATTGGAATTATCAAGAGTGCAGACAGAAGCGGAAATAAAATATTTGGGATTAAAAAATAAAGATGTGCAAATTTATCAAAAAATGCTTAAATTCTTGCTTATGCCAAATAATATTATAAATGAAAAAGAATCAAATATAAAAAATTTGAACTTAGATATATCTAATGAAAAATTATGGAAGTATGGTATATCAGGTGATTTTCCAATTTTATTAGTTAATATAAAAGACTTAAATGATTACTACGTTGTAGAGGAAGTTTTTAAAGCTTATGAATTTTTTAGAAGTAGAAATATAAAAATAGAAATAGCAATAACAAGTAAAAAAGACATTATGGATAATATTAGAAATAATAATATGGAAAAATATCTAAATAAAAAAGAAGGAATATTTGTTTTAAATGATTTATCTAGAGATGAAAGAAAAGTGCTAGAATTAAGGGCAAATTTAATCATTGACGCACATAATGGATCACTAAAAAAACAAATTGAAGATTTAGATGATTCAATAAATACAGAAATTTATGAAGATGTTAGTGAAGATATTGCAGAAAAAAATGTACAAACATTAGAAGATGATAATCAGAATAATTTAGATGATATTGTAAAAATTAAAAATTTAAAATTCTATAATGGATATGGAGGATTTAACGAAGATGGATCAGAATACTATATAATTCAAGATAAAAATAAAAAATTACCAGTAGCATGGTCTAATGTACTAGCAAATCAAAATTTTGGTTCAGTTGTAACTGACTCTATGCGGAGGATTTATATGGTATAAAAACAGTAGAACAAATAGAATAACAAGTTTTTCAAATGATAGTTATATGGATAAACAATCAGAAAAAATTATATTAAGTTCATATAAAGTTAATCCATCAAAAAAACAAAAAAATATGTTAAATACATGGAATCTTACATTTGATGATAGTCAAAGTAGAAAAAACTATGTTACATGTTTTGGGTTAGGATATGTTAAATATTATTTAAAAAATGAAATTTATCAAAAATGTACTCAGTATGTGCCAATTCAAGATAGCGTAAAAGTAAGTATAATAAAAATAAAAAATATTATAAATGAAGATATAAACTTAAAGATAAAATATGATTTAGACTTGCAAATTGGCGAAAATTATGATGATAGAAGATTTATAGTAAATGTATTTAAAGAAAGTTTAAATATGAATTTATATAAAAATATAAAAAACAATTCTGGATATGTATATGTAACAAGTAGCGAAAAAATAAATGAAAAAAATGAAATAGAAATAGAATTAAAGAAAAATGAAGAAAAAGAAATTGTATTTTTAATAGGCTGTGAAGAAAATGAAGAAAAATGTTTAGATAAGGCAACAAAATATATAACAAACTATAAAGAAGAATTGGAAAATACTAAAAAATATTGGGTAGAAAAAACAGGAAAAGTAAGTTCAAACACCCCAACAAAATCATTTGACATTATGCAAAATAAATGGCTTGTATATCAAACTATAGTATCGAGAATAAATTCAAAAAGTGGATTTTATCAAGCAAGTGGTGGATATGGGTTTAGAGATCAACTTCAAGATAGCTTAGGTATGAAATATGTTGATATAAACTATTTAAAAAATCAAATTTTATTGTGTGCAAAGCATCAATTTGCTGAAGGAGATGTAGAACATTGGTGGCATGAAGACTCTAATTTAGGCATAAGAACAAGATTTTCAGATGATTTATTGTGGCTACCTTATGCTGTTTTAGAATATATTGATTTTACAGGAGATTATAGTATTTTAAATCAAACTGAAAAATATTTGAAAGCTGAAGAATTGCAAGAAAATGAAGAAGATAGAGTAAATATTTATAATGAATATGAAGATAATGGAACAATTTTTGAACATTGTATAAAAGCAATAGAAAGAGCATCTAAGTTTGGAAAAAATAATCTTCCATTAATGAAGTCAGGAGACTGGAACGATGGGATGAATAAGGTAGGAGCAAAAGAAATTGGAGAAAGTGTATGGCTAGGATTTTTCTTATATGATATTTTGAATAGATTTATGCCATTAGTAGATTATGAATCAAAATTTGTAAAGAGCCAAAATATGAGTAAAGATATGGCAATAGCAATAAATGATAACCATGAAAGAAAGGACGCAAATGCAGAATTTATACAAAATGTAAATAATATAAATTATGATGAAATAAAAGAAAAATTTAGTATAAATATAGAAAACTTAAGAAAAGCATTAAATGAAAATGCATGGGATGGAAGATGGTACAAAAGAGCATTTGATGATAATGGAAAAGAAGTAGGCTCAATAAAAGAAGAAGAATGTAAAATAGATAGTATAGCGCAAAGCTGGTCAGTTATATCAAATTGTGGAGATAATGATAAAAAATATATCAGTATAGAAAGTGCAGAAAACTATTTGATAGATAATGAAAATAACCTGATAAAACTATTGACACCAGCATTAGAAAAAAGAAATTTAGGATATATATCATCATATGCAGAAGGACTAAGAGAAAATGGCGGTCAATATACACATGCAGCTATTTGGCTATTAATAGCAGAAATTTTATTAAAATATAATGAAAAAGCATTTGAAATATATAAAAAAATAAATCCAATCGAACACTCACTAAATAAAGAAAGTGCAGATAAATATAAAGTAGAACCATATGTAGTAGAAGCAGATATTTGCTCAGGAGAATATTTAGCAGGAAGAGGAGGATGGACATGGTATACTGGATCTAGTAGTTGGCTTTATAAAGCACAAGTAGAATATATCTTAGGAATAAAAATTCATCATGGAATTATGAAAATAGAACCATGTGTACCAGAATTATGGAAAAAATTTGAGGTAAAAATAAAATATTATGATGCAGAATACTTGATAAAATATTCCAGAAATAGCAAAAATTCAACTGTTTTAGACGGAAAAAATGTTGAAGAAATAACCCTAGAAAAACAAGGAAATTACACAATAAATAGATATTTTAATTAATTTTTCATTTTTTATTGAAAAATGTAATTTTCTGTGATATAAGTATTATGAAAATTAGTTATATTTAGTTATAATAGGAAGGAAAGGCTATGGAAAATAATCAAGTAAGTAATACTTATGACGAGGATAAGAAAACAATTTTAGCTGTAGACGATGAAAGTTCAATAATAGATTTATTAAAATTTAATATTGAAAAAGAGGGATATAATTTTATCTCTGCATCAGATGGCGAAGAAGGCCTTCAAAAAGTTATAAATGAAAAACCAGATTTAGTTTTATTAGACGTAATGCTTCCAAAGATGGATGGATTATCAGTTTGTAGAAGAATTAGACAGGAACAAATTAATGTGCCAGTTATAATGCTTTCTGCAAGAGGAGAAGAAATAGATAAAATTCTTGGACTAGAGATAGGAGCAGATGACTATATAACAAAACCTTTTAGTACTAGAGAGCTTATTGCAAGAATAAAAGCAAATCTTAGAAAATCTGAGCAAGATGGCAATACTGGCTATAATAGAGGAAATATACTTACAGTAGGATCACTATCACTAGACTTAGATAAATTTGAAGTAAATGTTAGAGGTCAAGTTATTACTGACTTAACAAGAAGAGAATTTGAAGTTTTAAGATTTTTAGCACAAAAACCAGGACAAGTAGTTACTAGAGAGTCACTACTAGAAAAAGTATGGGGATATGAGTATTTTGGAGATATAAGAACAGTTGATGTTACTGTAAGAAGAATTAGAGAAAAGATAGAAAAAAATACAGCTAACCCTAAAATATTAGTAACAAAAAGAGGAATAGGATATTATATAGCTAGCAAATAGTGAGGAGGACTAAATGAAGAATTATTGGCTAAAATCAATACTATCTTTCTTCATTATTAGTGGAATTATTATTATTGCTCTTGGAGTGTTTTTTGCTTGGTATACTGATCTAGTAAGTACAAAAGTTATATTGGCAATAATTATAGCCTTAGCGATACTTGCAGTTTTCTGTATTGCTATGGCTATTTTTACTACTGCAACAGTTGTAAATCCAATGTCTAAAATGCTTAAAGGAACAGTTTTATATAATGATATAGATATCAGCAAAAAAAGTAATAATGAAGTAGAAAAATTAGTATCAGATTTAAGATTTAAATTAATAGAAGCAAACAATCAAAAAAGGCAGACAGACACAATATTAAAGCATATGACAGATGGTGTAATAGCATTTGATATGAACGGAAAAGTTACATATATCAACCCAGCTGCAATGCAAATGCTTGAATTAAAAGAATCAGATAAAAATTTTGAAAAAATATTTTCTAAATATGAAGATATAAACATGGAAAAAATAATATATCTAGAAAACTGGACTTCATCAGAAACAAAAATAAATACAAAATCAGGTGCAATGAATCTATTCTTTGTGCCATTTAAAGATGAAATAAATAGACCTACAGGAGTTATGGTAGTTGTGCAAGATATTACAGAACATGTTAAGCTAGACGATATGAGAAAAGAATTTGTTGCAGATGTTTCACACGAATTAAAAACACCATTAACATCAATAAAAGGTTTTTCAGAAACATTGCTTGAAGGAAACTGCGATGAAGAAACCGAAAAACACTTTTTAGGTATAATATATGATAATGCAGTAAGGATGGAAAAATTAGTACAAGATCTACTAATATTATCAAGATATGATAATAAGATAAATAAAAATAATGTAGTAGAATTTGACTTAGGAGAACTTACTAAAAAATGTAGTGAAAAATTTGAAATAGAAGTTCGCAAAAAAAATCAAGATATGGAGTGCTTTGTAACAGCAGATGTTCCACCTGTACTTGCAGATAAAGATGGAATAGAAAAAGTAATAATAAATATAATTAGTAATAGTGTTAAATATACTCCAGATGGAGGAAAAATATCAATATATGTTGGTTATGTGCATAATGATGCATATGTAAAAATAAAAGACAATGGAATAGGTATTCAAAAAGAAGACATAGATAAGATATTTGAAAGATTTTATAGAGTAGATAAAGCAAGATCGAGAGAACTGGGAGGAACAGGATTAGGACTTTCAATTGCAAAAGAAATAATTGAACAAAATAAGGGAAATATAAATATCAAAAGTACATTTGGAAAAGGTACAGAAGTTGTCATTAGAATTCCAGTCAAAAAATAATGAAGGAGAAAAAACATAATGGAAGAAGATAAAAAACAAAAAAAGCACATTGTATTAAGTGCTAGAGCAAAAGATATTTTAGAGTGGATATATTGCATTGTAATTGCAATAGTTTTAGCCATACTTATAAAATATTATATTGGAACTCCTACAGTAGTTAAAATGAGTTCAATGTATCCAACACTTGAACAATCAGATAGACTTATTTTAAGCAGATTAAATAAAACAAGAAAAAAACTTCCAGAAAGAGGAGATATAATAACATTTGAAGCACCATCAAGAAAAATAAATTTGTCAGAAATTGATATGGAAAATCCAGTCGCAAAATATGACGCAGAGCCAGAAGGTTGGTGGAATAAATTTGTATATTATGTTTTAGAAATCAATAAAACAAGTTATATAAAAAGAGTAATAGGACTTCCAGGAGAACATATTGAAATAAAAAATGGAAAAGTATATGTAAAAGGTGAAGAATTAGAAGAAGATTATCTAGAACCTGGACTTCAAACACCAGCAAGTGGACCATATTCAGACTTTGTAGTACCAGAAAACTGTGTATTTGCTATGGGAGATAATAGGAATAACTCTACAGACTGTAGAAACTTCGGATGTATTCCACTTGAAAAAATAGAAGGAAAAGTTGTATTAAGATTTTTCCCATTTAATAAATTTGGAAAAGTAAAATAAATTAAAAGTAAAAATAAAGCGCAAAAACACCAAAATGGAGGAAAAGATGTTTAAAAATATAGTAGGAAATGAAAAAGTTAAAGAATATTTAAAAACATCTATCGAAACTAAAAATATATCTCATAGTTATATGTTTGTTGGAAAATCAGGAATAGGAAAAAAACTATTTGCAAAAGAATTTGCAAAAACTATAATGTGTGTTGAAAGAGAAAATAATAAAAAAATAGAAGAGTGTGAAAATTGCGAATCATGTATAAAATTTGAAAAAGGCTCAAATCCAGATTACATAGAAATATTTCCAGAAGGAAAAACATTGAAAATAGATCAAATAAGAAAAATGCAAGAAAAAATAGTAGAAAAACCAATAATATCAAATAAAAAAGTATATGTAATAGATGATGCAGACTTAATGAACGAAGAAAGCCAAAATTGTTTGTTAAAAACATTGGAAGAACCACCAGAATATGCAGTAATAATATTAATTGTATCAAATGAAAGTAAAATATTATCAACAATAAAATCAAGATGTATAATAGTAAAATTTAATGCACTAACAGAAAAAGAAATAAAAACTATAAATCCGAATTTGTCAGAAGAATTTGTAAAAACATTAGAAGGAAGCCTTGAAAATATAGAAAATGTAGAAGAAAAACAAAATCAGTATAGACAGATAAATGAAATAGTAGACATGATAGAAAAAAAATGCAAATTAGAAGAACTCTTTAATAAAAGTGAATTGCTTTATAGTAATAAAGATGATATAATAAAAATGCTAGAATATTTGAACATAATTTTCTTTGAAAAAAAATGGATAAACCTTGTTGAAATAGTTGAAAAAACAAAACAAAAAATAATAGCAAACAACAATTATGATATGTGCATAGACTATTTGTTAATGCATGTATGGGAGGAAATAAATGAAAAAAATAGTAGGAGTTAGGTTTAAAAAGCCAGGAAAAATATATTTTTTTGATCCAGGAGAATTTGAACCTAAATTAGGAGACAATGTCATAGTCGAAACAAGCATGGGAAAAGAAATGGGAACAGTGGCAGTAGTCAACAAAATAATAGACGAAACAAAATTAAAAGACGAATTAAAAAACGTAGTAAGAATAGCAGAAGAAGAAGACTTAAAACATCAAAAAGAAAATGAAGAAAAAGAAAAAGAAGCATTAGAAACATGTAAGAAAAAAATAAAAGAACATAAATTAGAAATGGACTTAGTAGAAGCAAGATATTTGTTTGATAATTCAAAATTAATATTTTACTTCATAGCAGAAGGAAGAATAGACTTTAGAGATTTGGTAAAAGATTTAGCAGCAATATATAAAACAAGAATAGAATTAAGACAAATAGGAGTCAGAGATCAAATCAAAAGACTTGGCGGAAATGGAATATGTGGAAGAGAACTATGCTGTTGTTCATTTTTAAATGACTTCGAATCAGTATCAATAAAAATGGCAAAAGAACAAAATTTATCATTAAATGCTTCAAAAATAACAGGAAGCTGTGGAAGATTAATGTGTTGCCTAAAATATGAAGAAGAAGTATATGAAGATAAAATGAAAAAACTACCAAACTTGGGCGCAATAGTAAAGACAGAAGAAGGAGAAGGAACAGTAGAAACAGTTGAAGTATTAAGAGAACTAGTAAAAGTAAAATTTAAAGACGAAGAAGGAAATAATTATTATAAAAAATATAATGCAAACGAAATAAAAGTAATCAAAGATAATAAAAAAGCAGTTAAAAATGAAGAAGAAATAGACCCAGAAGAATTAAAAGAATTAGAAAAAATAGAACAATTAGATAAATACGATAAGAAAAATGCAAGTAAAGATGAAATATAAAAAAATACAGTAAAGATAAAATAAAAGTAAAAGCAAATAAAAATAAAAGAAAATGAACCATACGAATATAGAATAAAAAATAAAAAAGAAAGGTGGTGATATAAATGGCATATAAAATATCAGATAAATGTGTACAATGTGGAGCATGTGCAGCATCTTGCCCAGTTAGCTGTATTTCAGAAGGAGATAGCAAATATGTAATAGATCCAGGACAATGTATTGAATGTGGAACATGTGCAGGAGTTTGCCCAGTAGGAGCACCAGAACAAGAATAATAAAAAACGCAATTGATGTGAAAGGAGACTAAAATGTTAGCATTAATTATTTTTATTATAATTATACTATTAATATCAATTAAACAAATTAATGAATTCGAAAGAGGAGTATTATTTTATTGTGGAAAATTTAAAAAAATGCTAGAACCAGGTTGGCATATAGTATTTCCAATATTTTATTCATATAGAAAAGTAGACGTAAGAACAAAAACTGTTGATGTACCAGAACAAGAAGCAATCACAAAAGATAATGTATCAATCAGAATAAATGCAGTATTATATTATAAAATATTTGACGCATCAAAAGCAGTATTAGCAGTTGAAAACTTCAATTATGCAGTAAGCCAACTTGCACAAACAACAATGAGAAATATAGTAGGATCAGTTTCATTAGATGAACTATTAACAGAAAGAGATAAATTAAGTTCAGAAATATGTAAAATAGTAGATGAAGCAACAGATCCATGGGGAATAAAAGTAGAAAATGTTGAACTAAAAGATGTAGCACTACCAGAAGAAATGAAAAGAGTAATAGCAAAAGTAGCAGAAGCAGAAAGAGAAAAACAAGCAGTAATCACAAAAGCAGCAGGAGAAGTAGAAGCATCAAATAACTTAGCACAAGCTGCAAAAGTATTGAGCGAAGCACCAGGAGCACTACATTTAAGAACATTATCAACATTAAATGACTTAAGTTCAGATCAATCAAATACAGTAATCTTTGCTGTTCCAGTTGAAGGATTAGAAGCACTAAAAGGAATTGCAGAAAGAGGAAAAAGTAAAGAATAAAAATTAAAATAAAATAAAAACAAAAAAATAATAAAAATTAAAATTTAAAATTTAAATAAAAAATTAAAAATCTTATAATTGGCTTTACTCAGGCTTTTTATAAGATTTTTACATTCAAAATATGCTTAGAATATTAATGTTTACAACACATATGAAATATGTTAAAATCAATATATAGGAAAAATGAAAGGTTATAAAAATGAAAAAAATAATAAAGAAAATATTAATTGTAGTTTTAATAGTAGTATTAATATTCGTAGGTAATAATTATTTCAAAGAAGTAAAAGCGCAAGAAATTGACTATACGGAAACCATAGAAAATTTTGATAATCCAGAAAGAGGATTTTATAGTCATTTTCCATATAGTTTTTCGGTTACAGATAATAAGCCAATAAATAGTAAGTTGTCAGCTAACTTAATACATTTAAGACTAGATATAGGAGCATTTTCAAAAGCAGTAAATGGTAAAGAAGACTTGGAACTATCAGAAGAAATGCTAGATACATTTGATGCAATGTTAAAGAAGATAAAATCAAATGGAGGAACAGCAATAGTAAGATTTGCCTATGATGGATTTAGAGGAACAGCTAATTTAGAACCATCTTTAGATATGATATTAAGACATATTGAACAGCTATGTCCAGTATTTAATGAAAATCAAGATACAATTGCATATATAGAATTAGGATTCTTTGGACCATATGGAGAAATGCATACAAGTAAAATAAGTAGTCCAGAAAATGTAAGTAAAGCACTTGATGTAATGTTAGACAATACCGTAGATAAAATAAAAATAGGAGTAAGAACGCCAAATTACTATGTAAAATGGTTAGGAATAGATAGAGCAAATATAGATGAAAATATAACACAAGAAGGAACAAGAGAATATAGAGTAGGACTATTTAATGATGGATATTTAGGCTCAGAGAGCGACTTAGGAACATTTGCAAATAGAGAAAAAGAAATTACTTGGTTAGAAACACAGGCAAAACATACATTATATGGTGGAGAAGTAGTTGCAAACTATGGAAAAGAACCAATAAATACAATAGAATATATATCACAAGAAGGATTTAGAACACATACAACATATTTGAATTCAGACTGGAACGATAAAGTAATAAAATCATGGAAGGAAGCAATATATAACGGAGAGGACGAACTATATAAAGGACAAAGTGGATATTTGTATGTAGCAAATCACTTAGGATATAGATTTGTACTTAGAGATTCAGAAATTCAAGAAACTGCTGAGCAAGAAGGAAAAGCAAATATAAAATTAGATATAGAAAATGTAGGATTCGGAAACTTAATTAATGAAAAAGTAGCAACAATTGTACTAGAAAAAGACGATAAAAGATATGAAATAAAAACAGAATTAAAACCAACAAAATGGAATTCAAGAGAAACCACAAAAATAAATTATACAATAAATATACCAGACAACATAGAAGTTGGAAAATGGAAAATGTATTTGAGAATATCACAATATGGAGAAATGGAACAAGATGATAACTATCTATGTATTAGATTAGCAAATAATAATATTTGGGATGAAGAAATCGGGGCAAATTATATAGGAAGTATAAATATTGTAGAAAAGCAAGAAGAACAAGAAGAACAAGAACCATCAGTAAAACCAGATGAAAATCAAACTATAGAACCAAGTGAAGATCAAGATGAACCAACAAATCCAGTAGAAGATGAAAATAAACCATCAGATTCAAATGACGATGAAGATGAGCCAACAGACTCAGAAGACGATGAGAATAAGCCAACAGATTCAGAAAAAGATAAAAATAAGCCAGTGGATTCAGATGAACAACAAAAACCATCAAAAGATACAGAATCAAAACAAGAAAATAATAAAGAACAAAATATTAGTGGAAATAAAGAAAATAATAAAAAAGATAATAATACAAAACTAGATAATACAACTAGTGATAAGGCAATACCACAAACAGGCCAAAAAATGTATATTATAGAAGGTCTAATAGTGATATTTGTATGCTTATCAATCATATTTTATAAAAAATCAAAAAAAATATAGAAAGATATAAGAAATCAGTGTGGAGGCAAAATGAGCAATCAGTTAAAGATAAATTTAGATAAGAAAAAAAATAATAAAGAAAAAATTATAATAGAAGATTGCAATGATGAAGATAAAAAAGAAAAAACAACAAAAAAATCAAAAAAAACTAAAGAAAGAAAGTATGATAGTAGAAATAAATTAAATGATTTAACAGGTGCAGAGTGGCAATTTGCAACTAAAACCATTATTTCCAAAATATATCCTGCAAATTTGCAACATAAATTAAGATCTCAACATGGAGGTCAAAAACCACCAGAACTATGTGAAGATTTAATAAAAATTTTCACAAAAAAAGGACAAAAAGTTTTAGATCCATTAGCTGGTGTTGGAGGAACATTATTAGGAGCTGCATTGTGTAATAGAAAAGCAATAGGAATAGAATTAAATAAAAAATGGATTGACATTTATAAAGAAGTATGTAGACTAGAAGGCTTAAAAGAATTTAGAGTTGTTAATGGGGATGCCAATGAAAAACTTAAAAAAATAAAAAAAGAAAGCATTGATTTTATTTTAACAGATGTACCATATTGGATAATGGATCAATTGACTAAGACACGTTCGTCAGCTTCAGAAAGAAAATCAAAACTTTCAAAGTTTAATGACAAAACTTTACAAAGTAAAGAAGATTGGTTAAAAGAAATGAAGAGTATATTTTCTAATGCATATCCAACTTTAAAGAAAAATGGGTATATGGCTGTATTTATTGGTGATATGTATAGAGGAAAAGAATATCATTTTTTATCAGCAGATCTAGCTAAAACAATTTCAGAAATAGACGGATTTGTTATGAAATCAGATATTATTTGGCATGATGATTCTAAAATGTTACATATATATGGATATCCATTTGCATATATTCCATCATTAATTCATCAACATATATTAATATTTAGAAAGGAAGATATTTAATGCAATCTATTCTTGTAAATAAATTAATAACAAGAGAAAAAATCATTAGCTTTTCAGAATATAAAAAAATAGAAAATGTAAATGAGTATGTTTTATTTGGAGATAATATTTTAGAAGGAATAACACTTTTAAATGATATGGTTATAGATGAAAACTATTTAAAATTTGAATATGTTATTTATGAACCAATAGATCAACCAATTTATGTGTTTTCAGATAAAAAGAAAAATATCTATTCTATAAAGATATGCGGAGCTTATGCTAAATGGGATTTACCAGAAGAAGTATCTAAAATTATTAATTTTGTTGATTTGCTAGATTATGTCATTTATTCATTAAAATCAAAAAAGGTCATATTAGCAGGTGAAAATACAGAAACTGCATCTGTTGGTAATTCTCAATGGCAAAGAGAAGGAAGAAAAATAGGAGCAGCTAAAATAGGAGTTCCTTTTATATATCAAACATTTTATGCTGGTCGAGATGAATCACAAGATGAAATACGTGAACCAAGTTCGCTACAAGTATATAATCAACTGCTTTACTCTGTAAAATATAAAGTTCAATCTTTTGTTGCTTATTTTGAAAATAATTTTGACAATTCACAAACAAGAAAAAGAGAACCAATAGATAGCAAAAATTTATTTTCTAAATATTTAAAATCTGTTTTTATTTATGATGTTGATAAAAGTTTTTTCGAAGAAAAGAGAAAATTAGAAAAAGAATTTTATATTCACATGATAAATTATTTAAAAGAAACTAAATATAAAGAATTAAAGTTAGTTAATCCACAGCCTAGATTAAAAAAAGATTTTCCAGTATTGAATGATGAAATTTATAATATGATTATTAACGAAACTGATGAATTTGTTGAAGAATTGTTAGACTATATTTATGAAGAAAACACAGAAAAAATAAATCATTATATTAATAATAGTGAACTTATTGATTTTGATAACAGTGAGTTTAGAGAATGGACATCATATAATAAGAAGAAAAATATTAAAAATATTATTAGTTTCCTTAAAAATCATGGAAATACACCAACTACATATGTCGGAAGAAGTGCGAAAATTGGATTTGTTAGTACAAAATTATGTAATGAATTTTTAACAGAAAAATTTCCGGATTGTAAAGAAAAGATAGATAAAAAATTAGATTATACAAAATATAATAAAACATTGTTGATGCCATTAAGAATACATAAAAATTCAAATGGAAAATTGACATTTTCTCCAGATCCAGAAAGTGGAGAAATAGTAGCATTTTCCGAATTGTTTGGATATAAGTTAGAAAAAGAAAAGGAAAAACCAGTAATAGGCTATTGTATAGTAAATACACCTGATGGTTTTAATATTTTAGATAAAAAAGGGACAAAGCTATATAAAGCTATAGCAGAGTATGTTGATATCTTAATAATAAATGATAAAATACTTATAACTGATTTGGAAAATGATTATAAATGTGATGATTGTGAAATTGATAGCTTAGAATCAATAAAACCGAAAGATTTAACTGAAGAAATGGCAGTTGTATCAGCCTTTATTAATCAAACAACAATTAATTCAGATTGGGAATTATGTTTTATACATACGCATCACTCTTCATGGCAACAATTAGTTATACATGCAGAAGGTAAGGAAAAACAAGAAAAAATTGATAGAGTTTCAACAAAAGTGGATTTAATAATACAAAATGAAGATTTATTTATGATTGCTGAAGGAAAAAATACTTATGAAGATATCTTGAGAGATAAGAAAATAAAAAAAGCAATGAAAAACGCAAGCAAAAAGATAAATTATTTGTATAAAGAACATAATGATCAAGTAGATGCATTTATATATAATTTAGATACTGTGACTAGTAAAGATCCAGAGTATTTAGCAACTAAAGAAGCCGGAAAAGTAAAAGAATCAATTGATTCAGGTAAATTTAATAAAGTAGCATATCATGAATCTTATTTAGTAATTATAGTTTATAAAAATTCGGAAAACTGTACAAAATTTAAATTAGTGTATTCTCCTGAATTTGATCCAAAGATAAAAGAAAAACTTGATAAGGAGTTTAATCAATGAAATATATAGGCAATAAAACAAGACTTTTAGATTTTATATATGAATCGATGATTGATGCAAAAATACCAATGAAAGGTACATTTTGCGATATATTTAGTGGCACAGCCTCTGTGGCAAAATTCTTTAAGAATAAAAAATTTAAAATAATCTCAAATGATTTAATGACATATTCATATGTGGCACAATATGTACATGTAAAGATTAATAAAATGCCTTCTTTTAGCAAAATATCTAAAAAAGGAATAGATGAAGTAATTGAAAATTTAAATAATATGAAACCAAAAAAAGGGTATGCATTTAAAAATTATGCTCCAGGCGGAAAATATAAAAGACAGTATTTTTCAAATGAAAATGCAATGAAAATAGATGCAATAAGAGATAAAATAGAAGAGTGGAATATAAATGGATTACTAACTAAAGATGAATATTATATTTTGGTGTATTCATTAGTGGATGCTGCAGACTTTGTTGCAAATATATCTGGAACGTATGGTGCATATTTAAAAATTTGGCGTTCCATGGCTTTAAAACCATTAACATTGCTAGTTCCAGAAATAACGAATAATAAAAAAGATAATGAGGTATTTCAAGAAGATGCAAATGAATTAATAGAAGAAATAGAATCAGATGTGTTATATATTGACCCTCCATATAATGGAAGACAATATGCGCCTAACTTTCATGTGCTAGAAAGTCTAACCGTGTGGGATAAACCAGAATTAATAGGAAAAACAGGCCAACGTAATTATGAAGATAAAAAATCAAGGTATTGTTTGAAAAGTGAAGCTATAGACGCATTTGAAGATTTAATAGAAAATGCAAAAACTAAATATATAGTTCTAAGCTATAATAATGAAGGAATAATACCTAGAGAAGAAATAATTAGAATATTAGGTAATAAAGGAAAAATGTTAGAGTACACAACAGATTATAGAAGGTTTAGAACAGAAAGCGATAATGAACATAGACAATATAAGAAATGTGATGATAAAGTTGTAGAACATTTATTTATTGTTGTTTGTTAAAGGATAATGGAAGTGTAAAAATTGTGGAAATTTAAAGAATTGAGAAAATTATTATTATCATTATCAATGGATGGACAAGTTAAATTATAAATTATTGGGAGGAATAGAAATGGCAAAAGGTATTATTTATTGTATGACAACAATTGTACCAGGATTAGTGAAAATAGGAAAAACAGGAAAAGATAATTTTGAACAACGTATGTACAATTTAGAGAGAAATGGATATGTTAATGTTGTTGGTCTTAAAAGAAGATTTGCAATAGAAGTTGAAGACTATGATGAGAAAGAAACACTAATTCATGAGATATTTAGTAAAAGCAATGTACCAAATACCGAATTATTTGCAGTTGATGTAGAACTTGTTGTTCAATTACTTTCATCACTTGAAGGAACACAAGTATTTCCTAAATCAATAAGTAAAGAAGAAGTATTCAATAATGCAACTGATGAAGTGCAAAAAAATAAATATGGTATAAATAAATTTTTAATACCAAATGGTGAATATTATATTTCTGAAAATATAAAAGGTAAAAAATCAATTAAAGCGACAATGAAGGTTGAAGATGGAAAATTTATTGTCATTAAAGGAAGTCAATGTCTACCATGCGATAAAGACTGGATGCCTGAAACAAGACGAAATGCAAAAATCGAAAATGGAGTATTATTGGAAAATGTAGAATGTAATTCTCCTAGTACTGCAGGTTGGATAGTGTTGGGAAATGCAAATAATGGATGGCTAACATGGAAAACAAAAGATGGCAAATCTATTGATAAGTATCGAAAAAACAATTAAAAATAAATTTAATTTAAACTAAAAATTACTGGTAATAAAAAAGAATATAGTGATTTTTTGATCTATTAAATAGCTTATGTATTAAGTATAGTGAAAGAATAGAATATATATAGATATAAATTGTGGAGGCTCATAACCCGAAGGTCGTAAGTTCGAGTCTTACCCCCCCGCAACCAAACTTGTAGCAAGTCTTTTAGAGATTTGCTATTTTTTATTTTACCCCTAAAAAGTGCCATTTGGGGAAGAAAACCTCACAACTTATTGATATTTCTAATAAAATTTCAGTAAAAGACTATGGGAAACCTAAAAAATAATTTAGTAGTCTTTTACTTTTTTTATCGTGAAAAGTTTAATGACTTTAGTGAAAAAAGATTTTAACTAATTTTGTGGTAGTAGCAAGTTTTCCAATGCAAATCCTGCAGTTTTATTATGAGAAATAATAGGATGTACATAGAAATTATAAGTTGTTGTAATTTGTGCATGTCCAAGTCTTGCTGCTACAACTGAGACATCGATATTTTGTGCTATCAAAAGAGTAGCATTCGTATGTCTTAGTCCATGAAAGTTAATTACAGGTAGTCCAATTTGTGCTACAAATTTTTCAAACCATTTGCTAATAGTAGAAGGGTGCATCGGTCTGCCATCCGCTTGTACAAATAACCTATTAGAATCAATCCATAATTCTCCATATTGATATTTTTGTTCATCATACCAGTATTTATATTCTTCAAGTAAAGAAACAACGAAATCTGGTATAGCAACATCTCTAATGGAGCTTTCTGTTTTTGGTACTTTAGTAAATACTCCTTTATCTGCTAAATATTGACTAGAACGATTTATACTTACAATTCCATCTCTGAAATTAATATCGTCCCATTCAAGTCCCATAAGCTCTCCAAGTCTAACTCCAGTAAATATTGTTAAGATGATTGCAACTTTATATTTGAATTGTTCTTCAGTAAGTTCCATTAAGCTAGAAATTAAAGTTTTGCTTTGCTCATCATCATAATATTTTCTTTTAGGCTTTTTAGTTTTAGGTGCTTGAACACGCTCAGCAGGATTAGATACTATCATTTGCCAATAAACAGCTTTTTGTAGCATAGCATGAAGAAGTCTGTGATGCTCAACAATAGTCTTTGGTGAAAGTGGTTTTCCTGTCTTTTTACCATTATTGTTTTTTCTTCGTACTATTTGAGTATCTTTACTTAATAAATAATAGAATTGCATAATATCTGTTGGCTTTATTTTATCAACATGAAAATGTCCAAAATAAGGTATAATTCTACTTTCTAAAATGCCAAGATATCTTTTATATGTTGAAGGTGCAAGTTCTTTTGAACCATA
>CANQCW010000002.1 GCA_947591055.1 uncultured Clostridia bacterium
AGTACAAAATTTTTAAATGATTATTTAGATGTAAAAGATATAGATTTACAAGAACTTGCAGATAAAATGACACTTGCTGGAAATGAATATGATTCATGTGGGCCACTTGTAGACACAGGAAAATTAATAATTGGAGAAGTTTTAGAGTGTGAAAATCACAAAGATTCAGACCATTTACACGTTTGCAAAGTAAATGTAGGAGATAAAATTTTGCAAATAGTTTGTGGAGCTCCAAATGTAAGAAAAGGATTAAAAGTAATAGTTGCATTAGATGGAACACATCTTCCAGGTGGTGAAATTAAAAAATCTGTAATAAGAGGTGAAGAATCAAATGGTATGCTTTGCTCTATTGCAGAATTAGGAATAGATTCTAAATTCTTGAAAGAGGAAGACAAAGCAGGAATCCATGAACTTCCAAGTGATGCAAAAGTAGGAGAAGATGCTATAAAATATTTAGGTTGGGATGATGGAGTTATTGATTTTGACTTAACAGCAAATCGTGGAGATTTATTAAGTATATTAGGGATGGCTTATGAAGTTGGAGCTATATATGATAAAAAAGTAAAACATATAGATTTATCTCATAAAGAAGAAGGAGAGATGAACTTCAAAGTTAATGTAAAAACCGATAATTGTACACTATTCTTAACAAAAAAAGTACAAAATATAGTTATAAAAGAAAGCCCAGATGAAATAAAAGAAAAGCTTATGGCATCTGGAATAAGACCAATTAATAATGTTGTAGATATTAGTAACTATGTTATGCTTGAAACAGGTCAACCACTTCATTTTTATGATGCAGATAAATTAAATGGTGTATTAGAAGTTAGGATGGCAGAAAATGATGAAAAATTAACAACTTTAGATGGAAAAGAGAGAACATTATCTAGTGATGATATAGTAATTTCAGATGGAAAAAGAGCAATTGGTTTAGCAGGAGTTATGGGTGGATTAGATACTGAAATAACTGAACAAACAAAAAATGTAATAATAGAATCTGCAATATTTAACAATGTAAAAATAAGAAGAACATCAAATAAAATATTAAGAAGTGAAGCAAGTAATAGATTTGAAAAAGGACTAGATCCAAATAGAACATATATGGCAATAGAAAGAGCTTGCAATATGCTTGAAAAATATGCAGAAGGAACAACTTGCAAAGGGATAGTATCTTATGATAATACATCAAGAGAAGAAAAGAAAATAGATATAACTTGTGAAAATATAAACAATATTTTAGGCACAAATATTTCAAAAGAAGAAATATTAGATGTATTTAGAAAATTAGACTTTAAAACTGAAAATAAAGCAAATGACCTAATTACTGTATCAGTACCAACAAGAAGAATAGATATTTCAATAAAAGAAGATTTAATAGAAGAAGTTGGCAGAATATATGGTGTTGATAAAGTAGAAGGTAAACAAATGACTTTACCAGTAAAAAAAGGAAGCTTTGACAGAACTTCAAGAGAAATTAGAAACAAAATGGTTAATTTAGGATTAAATGAAACATTGTCATATAGCTTAGTAAGTAAAGAACTAAGTACAATGTTTACAAATAAAGAACGTGAAAGTATAAAAATATTATCACCACTTACTGAAGAAAGGTCATATTTAAGACAAAGTTTGATAACATCACTTTATAAAATATATGAATATAATAAGTCTTATAATATAGATGATATTGCACTTTTTGAGTTAGCAAAGACATTTTATAAAGCAGGTGAAGAAGATTATAGAGAAGAAAATAAACTAGCATGCTTACTAGTTGGAGAATATGATTTAGGATTACAAACTAAAAAAGTAGATTTTTATATAATAAAAGGAATAGCAGAAGAACTTCTTGATTATTTAGGATATGAAGGAAGATATAGCTTTGTGCAAGATGGAAAAATACCTCAAGATATGCATCCGGGAAAATCAGCATTAATTTCTGTTAATAATGATATAGTGGGATTAATAGGAAGAGTAAGTCCAGCTGTTTGCAAAGATGAAGTATATGTAATGGAAATAAACTTGGATAAATTACTTGAGAAAAAAGTTGGAAATATGAAATATAAAGAAATATCAAAATTCCCAACTGTAAAAAAGGATATAGCCATCATAGTAGATGAAGAAATATCTGCTTTAGAACTTCAAAAAGTTATAAAAAATAGCGGAGGAAAACTTCTTCAAAATGTAAAAATATTTGACCTTTATAAAGGCAAAGGAATCCCAGAAAATAAGAAGTCTATAGCATTTTCTATAGAATTAGGAGATAGTACAAAAACCCTAACTGACGAAATAATTAACGAAACTATGAATAAAATTACAGAAAATTTGAAAAATAAATGTAAGGCAGAATTAAGAAGTTAGGAAGGAGGATATGTTATTTTTAATAACATAAAAATTATGAAGGAAATTGCAAAAGATATTTATTATATTGGCATAAATGATAATGACATTGATTTATTTGAAAATGTTTATCCAGTAAATAAAGGAGTAACTTATAATAGTTATTTAATAATGGATGAAAAAATTACATTGCTAGATACAGTTGATGTAAGAAAGTCAGATATATGGCTAAAAAATTTAGATGAAGCATTAAATGGAAAAGAAATAGATTATCTTATTGTATCACATGTAGAACCAGACCACTCATCAAATATCAAAGCAGTAACTGAAAAATATCCAAATGTAACATTAGTTGGAAATAAAAAGACATTTGAATTTGTATCACAATTTTATGATATAAATCCAAATGTAAAGAAAAAAGAAGTAACAGAGGGTGAAGTGCTAAATACAGGAAATCATAATTTACAATTCTTTATGGCACCAATGGTACATTGGCCAGAAGTAATGTGTACTTATGATAAAAATGAAAAAGTAATATTTTCTGCTGATGCTTTTGGAAGATTTGGAAGCATAAGCGAAGAAAAAATATTTGAAGAAAATGAAGAAAACTGGCTAGATGAAGCTAGAAGATATTATATTAATATCGTTGGAAAATATGGCACGCAAGTACAAGCTTTGTTAAAGAAATTATCTACTTTAGATATAAAAATTATATGCCCACTTCATGGACCTATGTTAAATAATAATTTACAATTTTATATAGGAAAATATGATACTTGGAGTTCATATAAGCCAGAGGAAAAAGGAACATTTATAGCATTTGCATCAATTCATGGAAATACAAAAAATGTAGCGAAAAAAGTATATGATTTGATAAAAGATAAAGAACAAGCAGAAGCTGTAGATTTATCAAGATGTGATGTCTATGAAGCAGTTTCAAAAGCTTTCAAATATGACAAAATGGTAGTATTAGCATCAAGTTATAATGCAGGACTATTTACTCCTATGGAAGAATTTTTAAATATATTAAAAACAAAATTCTATCAAAATAGGAAAGTAGCAATTGTAGAAAATGGCTCATGGGCTCCATCAGCAGGAACCTGCATGAAGGCACAATTTTTGAGTATGAAAAATATAGAAATGGTTCCAGAAATAGTAACAATAAAATCAAGTATGAAAGATGAAGATGTTCCAAAAATAGAAAATTTAGTAAATAGTTTGTTAGGAAATTAAATAAAATGCTTTCAAAAAGCAACTCTCCTTGGGTTTAACAAGGAGAGTATCTTTAATTATATATTGTGTAATCTATTTCAGGAAATATTGGGTCTTTTTCTTCAATAGATTTTAAAAATGAAAGTTTATCTCTAGAAAGTTTATTTTTTTCAATTAAATTTTTATCCTCGTTAAGCCAAGTATAAAATTTAGTAAACCTTCCAATATGGTCTTTAACTCGTTTTTTTGCATAATCAACCATAGTTCCATTTGTAATTATAAATAACCAATCACTACTTTGAGCTAATACTAATTCTCTTGCACATTGATTTAATATTCGTCTTTTTATTGAATTTTGAGGTTCATTTGGATATTTATAAGCTAACTCACACATTCTATCACCAGCCGTGTGCAAATGTCTATGAATATAGTCGTTAGTAGTGTTAAGCCAAACTTCACTATAACCTTTTGCACCCCAACTTGAACGACAAGGAGTAGAAATTTGCATATTTGGGTATTTATCAATATATTCGCTAGGAGTAATTAGCTTAAAATTGCAATCATCATAATAAACTTTTTTAGCTAAGCAATATAAAAAGTCAGGACCTTCATACCACCAGTGTCCATAAAGTTCAGCATCATAAGGACAAACAATAATTGGTGGATTTTCAGTATGTTCAGATAAGTAATCAATTTGTTTGCACCTACAATCGAAAAAATGTCCTGCATGTTTATTTATACTGTCTTGAGCCCATTGTAAATCATATACATCTTTATTTTCTGTATCACCGGTAATTCTATGATATCTAATACCAGTTGAAACTCTAGCACCATTAGATGCTATATAAGGTTTTATATAATCATAAGGAGCATCATAACCAATATCACGATAAAATTCTCTATAATTATAATCTCCAGGATATCCATTTATAGAACTCCAAACTTGTCTTGAAGATTCTAAATCTCTACCAAAAGCAACTATACCATCAGGAGAAACGATAGGAGCATAAGTACCATAAATAGGGGTAGGGTCAGCATATAGAATACCATGAGTTTCTACTAATACATATTCAACACCAAATTCCTTCAAATATTTATCAGCTTCTGGAACATATCCACACTCAGGAAGCCAAAAACCTTTGATAGGTTTTGAAAAATATTTATTATAAGTTTGCACACCTAAAGCTATTTGTGCCCTTACAGTTTTTTCATTAACATATAAAATTGGAAAATAACCATGTGTTGCACCACAACCAATAATTTCTAAAACTCCTAAATCATTAAATTTTTTAAAAGCTGAAATTAAATTACAGTTGTAGACATCTTTAAAGACATGCAAATCATTTGAATATCTATCTAAATAATAATGTGATAATTTATTTATTCTAGGGTTATCTTTAGTTCTTACAATTTCTTTTTTGCAAAGCTCAATATGTTTTTTTAAATATTTTATATATCTTTCTTGCAACATTTTATTATCAAGCATATTAAGAAGAGGAGGAGTAAGAGACATAGTAAATCTAAAATCAACATGCTCGTCTATAAGTTTTTGAAAATTATTAATAAGTGGAATATAGCACTCTGAAATAGCTTCATATAACCATTGTTCTTCTAAGTAGTCTTCACTTTCAGGGTGATGAACAAATGGAAGATGAGCATGAAGTACAAAACTTACATATCCCTTCGTATTTTTATTCATAAAAATTGTTCCTTTCTTGCTTTTTTCAAAGACACATACAAAAATGAAAAATTGTTTTTTTAAAACTAATTATCATTTTTTATTTTGTAAAATGTTACAAACAAGTACATGCATTTTAAAAGCATGTACTTTATAAATATTATTAAATCTATAATTACAAAATTATAATAAGCTGGATGTTGGATTCTGAGAAGAAGGATTTTTAAAATCAAACCTATCATTAAATTCTGAAAGATTATATGTTTTATATATAGATTGTAAATCATTAGCAGATTTTTTAATAACCTTTTCAATAATCTTGTTAGTTTTAATATTTTTAAAATAAATTTTATCATTTTCTTTAAAGAAAAGAATATGATCATTTGGAATTTCTATTGTATTAGAAAATGCAATATTTAAATAATTGATAGGTGTATCTATAATATCATTAGGTTTTGGTCTTCTTCCAAGTTCAATAGAATATTTGCATTTAGTATCATTTACGTTAATATACCAGTTATTTGCAAAATCATTTATGTCTATTTCAAAAGTATAACTATCTGTTAAATTATGAACAACTAAAACAGGTTTTGTTTTAGAAAAAAAGTCGTTACCATATTGTTTTTCTAAATTAACTCTATCTGTATCTGAAATATCCCAATAAGCAAATAAAGTATTAGGATTTTGAGCTAAAACTTTAACAATAGTTTGATTATACCTATAAGGTAAATCATAGTACTCTGGTAAATTTAAAGCTACATTTTTAGTAACTTTTCTAGAAGTAGTTTTCCTGCTAGTTGATTTCTTTGTAGTTTTTGTTTTAGAATCGGTAGATTTCTTTAAAGGAGACTTTTTAGAAGTTTTCTTAGAAGTAACCTTTGTTGAAGTTTTCTTTGTAGTGGTTTTAGAAACTGCCTTTTTGGCTGCAGTTTTAGTAGTTGACTTTTTATCTGCACTTGAATTAGCTTTTTTGGTTGTATTAGCTTTTTTACCAACACTTTTAGCAGCTGATTTTTTATTTTCAGCTGATTTTTTAGTAGTTTTTGCAATTTTTTCCGTTTTTAAAACTTCTTCTTTAGCTTTACGAGCCATTATTTCCTCCTTAGTAAAATTAACCTATATACTATAATATATCAATGAAACTTTTTTTACAATAGAAAAAAGTAAAAAAAACAAAATTTTGAAGAAAAAAGAAATAAAATGTTAAAAAAATTATAAATGTAAGAAATTAAAAAAATGTTAAATAATTATATAGAATTATTTAAAAATATGATATACTATTAATATAATAAAAATTGAGAAATGGAGTAACAGATATGAGCGATAAGATATATACAATTGAAGAAATTAAAAAAATACTAAAAGAAATCTTAAATGATAAGCCAGTATATCAAGTAATATTATTTGGATCTTATGCGAAAAGAGAAGCTACAAATAAAAGTGATATAGATTTAATAATAGATACTAATTCACAACTAAAGGGGTTTGCGTTATTAAAGCTTATTTATCAAATAGAAGAAAAATTACAAAAAGAAGTTGATGGATTTGAAAAATATGAGATAATGGAAAATTCATTAATTGATAAAGAAATAAAAGAGACAGGAGTTGTTGTATATGAAAAATAAAGAATATATGTCATTGTAATAGAAAGACTCAATTATTTTTTGAATACAAAAATTTATTAATGTAAAAACTTAATAAAAATTTATATGTCTAAAATATAGCATAACGTAGGGAAAAAATCAAGAAAATAAAAATTAAAAGTATATAAAAGTTTTATAAAAAATAAAAATAAAAAATCTTATAAAAAGCTTATATAAAGCTGGTTATAGGATTTTTTACTTTTTTATTAAGTTTTTACATTAATAAAAATAACATAATATAAAAATGGAGGGGGTAAAACAAATGAAATGTAAGAAAATACAAGAAAGAAAAAAGATTAATTTAAAGTTGCAAAATAAGGAAAAAGTACAAAAATTAAAAGAAAAAGGAATAACTTTAATAGCGTTAGTAGTAACAATAATAATATTGTTAATTTTAGCAGGAGTAACATTAAATATGGCAATATCAGGAGATGGTCTATTTAGCAGAGCAAGAAATGCAGCAGACAAGTATAAAAAAGCACAAGAAGATGAAGCAGACTTAATAAGTGAAATAGGAAAGGAAATGAATAGCGAATATGTTGGAGCATATATAACAGGATATACTCCAACAAGTGGTTCATGCACAATAACAGAAAAACAATCAGGAACAGGTGTACCTCAAACATTTACAACTACTAAAGAACAAGAAAATGAAGAAGGATTAAAATGGAGAATTTGGGATTACGATGGAACAACATTAAGAATAATATTAGATGGAACAACAACACAAAAATTAGAACTAAAAGGAGCAGCAGGATATAATAAAGGAGTATGGGCAATAAATGAAGTTTGTAGACAATGTTTTGGTAATAAAGAGATGAAAGGAATAAGTGTAGCAAATTTAAGAAGAAGTGATATACAAGAAGTAAGTACATATGATTATTCTAATTGGAGTCATGGAGCTAATGATTGGCGTGAATCGACAGAAGAAAATGATGAAAATATTAAATTGGGATTTGCAAAATCATATTCTAATGAAAATACTGATTATCCAACAATGTGGTTATTGAATGATAAAAAATGGACATATGAGTATAAAAATAAACAAGGAATTGGAGACGATAAAGAATGTTTAATTTGGGAAAATGAAGGAGTAAGACTTGAAACTTTAAATGATACAGGAAAAGGTAGCAATGGTGAAATTCTCAAACAGTCAGGTTATGACCATGATTATTCTAACAAGCAAAATGAGTTCAAGAATAGACTTTATTATAGTTTAATTTTTGGAAAAGGAGATGAGAATAGTCAATGCGGGAATTATTGGTTAGCCGGTCGTTCTGTTACTATGTATCAAGATACTTATGATTTTGATATGCAACATATTGTGTCTCAAAATGATAAGTGTGCTGTTACTGGTACATATTTATTTAATCCAAATATAGACCGGTAATGAAAGAGAATCTCAGAAGAGCTTTAGTCTTAGACCGATTGTTTCAATTGATTTAGATGAAAGTAGATATAGTTTAGAAAAAGTTGAAGATAAAGATAAAGGAACTTTTTTTAAATTAACACAGAATTAATTATAAAAAATTTTAATTAAGTTAAAAGCTTAATAAAAAATTAAGATATAAAAAATATAGCATAGTAAAAGGATAAAATCAAGAAAATAAGAATAAAAAAATATATAACAATTTGATAAAAATAAAAAAGAAAAAATCTTGTAAAAAGCTTATAAAAAGCTGATTATAAGATTTTTTTAATTTTTATTAATCTTTTAACTTAATAAAAATAACATAATATAAAAATGGAGGGGTAAAACAAATGAAATGTAAGAAAATACAAGAAAGAAAAAAGATTAATTTAAAGTTGCAAAATAAGGAAAAAGTACAAAAATTAAAAGAAAAAGGAATAACTTTAATAGCGTTAGTAGTAACAATAATAATATTGTTAATTTTAGCAGGAGTAACATTAAATATGGCATTATCAGGAGATGGACTATTTAGCAAAGCAAAATTAGCAGCAAATAAATATAATGTAGCAAGTGAACAAGAAGTATTACAACAACAAATAATAGAATATCAAATGGATAATAGTGTAGCTAAAATAGGAGAAAAATTGTCAAACAATTCAACAGATAATCCTAGTTGGACAATAATAAAGCTAAGAAATGAAAATAAACAATATGGAACAAATTACAACTATGTAAAAGAAGGAACAGAAATAGAGGGTTATGGAACAACAAAATACAATTGGGTAATAAATTATGAAAATGGAGAAGCTATTCAATTAGATGATTATATAAAAGTATCATCAGGAGAGGGAGTGTCAGTAACAGAAAATTTAGAGTTAAATATAAATCCAAAAAGTATGGCAAATTTAGATACACTTGGTTCAGGAGTAACATTTGTAAATGGACAAGACTCGAGTTCTTCAGGAGAGTTTTTAAAAGGTTCTTACATAGAATTTGATGGAAAAGATGATTATTTAAGACTTGATGGAGTCAAAGTTGATAATAATGGAGGAATCACTTTTGAAATTTTTGGAAAGAAAAATGATAATAAACAAGTTTTTTCTCTAAATAAAACTTTATTTGAAGAAGATAAAATTGCTTTGCGTGGGACAACGTTTAGAAGTCATTTTAATCAAAATTGTTTCAGTTGCTGTTTAGGTAATGGAAAAGCTCGGTGGTGAATTTCAAAGTAAGTCTTCAAATTCTGAACATTGGATGGATTTTGATGGAGAAAATTTGATAAATAGTGAAGATGGAAGTTTTTATTTGACAATGACATTAAACTTAGAAGATAATGCAGTTAGTTTATATTCTTTAGGCTCATGTATAGGTAAGAATATATGTAATGAAAATTATCTGGATTCAACGTTAATTTGTGATAGTTCTATTCCATTTACCGTTGGTGTTCTTGTAAGCGGTTCCACGATGAATATTCAGTACAGTAATTTTTTACTATACGGATGCAGATTATATGACAGAGTGTTGAGTGCAACCGAAATTAAGCAGAATTATGATGCTTCTAAAAATCTATTGGATTCCTAGTTGGTTCTATATTTTAATTTTTAGTTTTAAATAAAAAAATATATATTTTTCTATTTACTTTTAAAAAAATTATGTATAAAATAATATGGATATAGAAAAACGGCTAAAAATAATTACAAAAGAAATATTGAAAGGGACTTAGAAATATGAGAATTTTAATGCTATCATGGGAGTATCCACCAAGGATAGTTGGAGGAATATCAAGAGTTGTACATGATTTATCACAAAGATTAATAAAAGACGGTCATGAAGTAACAGTAGTAACTTATAGGGATGGAGATGCACCTTATTATGAAAACGACAAAGGTGTAGATGTATATAGAGTAGATAACTATATTATACATCCTAACAATTTTATAGACTGGATAATGCAACTAAACTTCAACATGATATCAAAAGCATCTGAAATAATTAATGAACAAGGTAAATTTGACGTAATACATGCACATGATTGGTTGGTTACTTATAGTGCTAAAGCATTAAAAGAATCTTATAAAATTCCAATTGTAACAACAATACACGCAACAGAAAGTGGAAGAAATAGTGGAATACATGACGAAGTCCAAAGATATATAAATGATTCAGAGTGGCTTCTTACTTATGAATCTACAGAAGTAATTGTAAATAGCAATTTTATGAAAAATGATTTACAAAGATTATTTGGCCTACCTTATGAAAAAATAAATGTTATACCAAATGGTATAAACTTAAGTAATTTTTCTGGAGTTGATAGAGATTATGACTTTAGAAGACAATATGCTATGGACAACGAAAAAATAATTCTATATGTAGGAAGACTAGTATATGAAAAAGGAATACAACATTTAATTGGTGCAATGCCAAAAATACTTGCAAATTATCATGATGCCAAATTAATTATATGTGGTAAAGGCGGGATGATAGAAGAATTAAAGCAAGAAACTAGAAATTTAGGAATTGAAAATAAAGTTTATTTTGCAGGATACTGTGATTCTAAAAAAGTTCAAAAAATGTATAAATGTGCTGATATAGCTGTTTTCCCAAGTACATATGAACCATTTGGAATAGTTGCATTAGAAGCAATGCTTGCAGGCGTACCAACAGTAGTATCAGATGTTGGAGGATTAAATGAAATAGTAGAACATGGTGTTACAGGTATGAAAAGTTATGCAGGAAATTCAAATTCAATATCTGACTCAGTATTATCATTATTATTTGATGCAAAACTATGCGACAATGTTTCTAAAAATGCAGTAAAGAAAGTTAAAGAATTGTATAACTGGAATAAAATTGCACAAGATACACATTATGTATATGAACAAGCAATATGCCAAACAGAAGCACAAAGACAGCTTGAAAAAATGGCTCAAGAAAAAGCAAATAAAAAATCAAAAACAAAAACTCAATCTGAAATTTCTAATCTTATTAATTTTAGAAAACGTAGTGCTTATGCTTAAAAAGGAGAAATTGTATGGAAATATATGATACAACTAATAGATTAGCAGAAGAAATTAGAAACTCAATTCAATATAAAAATTTAAAAGAGTCAAAAGAAAAACTATTTGCAGATCCAGAAAAAAAAGAATTAATAGAAGAATTTGAAAAATTAAAACAAGAAGTTCAGCTTATGGAAATAAGAAGACAAAACAATCAAGAAATAGATGAAGAAGATAAAAAAGTAAAAGTTGCAAAATTATATAATGTTTTAATTGAAAACAAAGATATAAAGCAATACTTTGATTATGAAATAGAATTTAGCAAAATGATGACTGATATTAATAAAATTATTGGAGATGCTATAAAAGAGGTTATGTAATATAAAGGAGAGATTAATGAAAAGAGAAGAAGGTGTTACATTAATTACAGTAGCAATTACAATTATTATTTTAGGATTATTAGCAGCATTACTTGTTAAAGCATCAGTAAAAGGAAATATTTTGGAAGAATCTAATGGAATAAAAGAAAATGTCCTTGATATGATTGATGACACGAAAGATAAAACAAAGAATATTGAGCAAAAATGGGATGGCATAATATAAAACTGAGGAGGAAATTCACTAATGAAAATAAATCTAACTTGGTCTGCAGAAGAAAACTCAAATATGTCTGGCAAAATATGTGCAAAAAAAGCAGTTTTAGATTTAAATGAAACAAAATTAGCAATTGTTATAAATTCAAATAAATATAATCAAGATGAATTAATAAAAGGGGCAAAGTCAGTATTAGGGACAGCCCCTATTATTGGCTATTCTTCTAATGAAGGAATAATAATTCCAGATGGTTATTTGGATACAAGAAAAAATGCATTTGCAACAATGTTTGCAATAGGTGATAATGAAACAAAGGTAGGAACAGCAATTTCTACAAAAATGGAAAATGAAAGAGAAACAGGAAAAATTGTAGCAAAGATGGCAATGGAAAAAGTAGGAACTCCATATTCTCCAGCATATTATATGATGATTGTTTCGTCAGGAAAAGAAGAAGAATATGCAAAAGGAATTAGAGATGTTATTGGAAATGTTCCTTGTTTTGGAGGAAAAGTTGTATCTAAAGATAATAAAATATTTACTGAAGACATGATAATTTCAAGTGGAATAGCTGTTGCATTTTTTTATACAAACAAAAAAATAGAAAATTTATTTACAAGTAAATATCACGAAACTGTACACTCTGGAGTAATTACAAAATCTAGAGATAAAAATAAAATAGAAGAAATAGATGGAATAAAAGCTTTAAAAAGATATTGTGAGTGGACTGGAAAAAAAGTAAAAGATGTAAGAGAAGAAAAAATATATGAAGAATCAATTTTAAAACCATTAGCAATAAAAACAGAAAATGGAAATTTAGCAGTTATAAAACAACCGATATATGGAAATAATGATTATAGTATAGAAATGAGTAACGATATCTTTGTAAATACAGCAATAATACAAATGCAAATATCAAAACAAGAATTAATAAGTTCTCCATCAATTGTATTAAGAGATTTGAAAAGAAAAATAAAAGAAAATCCAAAAGGATTTTTATTATTTATAAATAGCGCAAGAAAAAATATTTTAAATGAAGACGAAATAGAAGAACTTGCAAATAAATTAAAAAAAGAAGCGGGAGATATTCCATTTTTAGTAACATTTACGGCCTCGGAAATTGGAAATGGAGAAACAACATTAAGTAATTTTGGAACACTAATGTTATCTGAAATTGCAATATGCGAATAAGAATATGATTGAAAGGAGAATTTAAAATGGAAATTCAAAAATTTACATTAAATGAAACATCATATTTTGGAGATGGAGCAAGAAAAGTGCTACCAGATGAAATAAAAAAGAGAGGATTTAAGAAGGTCTTAGTAGTTACAGATGAAGCTTTATATAAAGCAGGAGTAAGTGAAAAAATAACAGATTTATTAGATGCAAATAATATTAAAAATACAGTATTTTATGATGTAAAACCAAACCCTCCAATAGAAAATGTATTAGAAGGTGTAAAAGTTTGCAAGGAATTTAAAGCAGACTTAATAGTAGCAATAGGTGGAGGTTCAAGTATTGATACAGCAAAGGGAATATCAATAGTTATGACTAATCCAGATAGAAGTGATATAGTATCATTAAATGGCCCATCAAATACAAAAAATAAAGGACTTCCTCTTATAGCAATTCCAACGACAGCAGGAACAGCAGCAGAAGTTACAATAAATTATGTAATAACTGATCCAGAAAGAAAAATAAAAATGGTATGTGTTGATGAACATGATATACCAATTATGTCAATAGTAGATACAGAATTAATGGAAACAATGCCAAAATCAGTAGCATCATCAACAGGTATGGATGCATTAACACATGCAATAGAAGGATATATAACAAAATCAAAAAATATAATGTCTCAAATGTTCTCAATGAAGGCAATAGAATTAATATATGATAATTTAGCAAAAGCAGTAAATGAGAAAGATAAAGAAGCCATTGGAAAAGTAGGACTTGGACAATATATAGCAGGTATGGCATTTTCAAATGTAGGACTTGGAATAGTGCACTCAATGGCACATCAGTTAGGAGCAGTATATGATACTCCACATGGATTAGCAAATGCAATATTATTACCAACAGTAATGGAATTTAATGGAGAAGTTGTATATGAAGACTTTAGAGAAATATTAATACACGCATTTCATATAGATGCAAAAGATTTTACAAAAGAAGAAGTAATAAAAACATTTTGTGAAACAATAAAAAATCTTTCTTATGATGTAGGAATTACACAAACAATAAAAGATGTAGGAGTAAAAGAAGAAGACTTTAAAATGCTTGCAGAAAAAGCAATGGAAGACCCTTGTAAACCAGGAAATCCAAGAGAAGTAACAAAAGAAGACTTTATAGAACTTTATAAAAAAGCGTATAGAGAATAATGTATGTTAAAATAAAAAGTTGTGTATCTTTTAAAGTAGGCACAACTTTTTCATATTATAAGTATGTAAAAGAAAGCAAATTGAGAAAGAAATATTTTATTAATGTAAAAACTTAATAAAAATTATTATATTAAAAAAATAGCATAATATAGGGAAAAATTCAATAAAATAAAAATTAAAAGTTTGTAATAATTTAATAAAAAATGAAAAGTAAAAATCTTATAAAAGGCTTGAGTAAAGCTGATTATAAGATTTTTTACTTTTTTATTAAGTTTTTACATTAATAAAAATTACATAATGTGGAGGGAAGGTATAAAACAAATGAAATATAAGAAAATACAAGAAAAAAACAAAATTAATTTACATTTACCAAATAAGAAAAAAGTGCAAAAATTAAAAGAACAAGGAATAACATTAATAGCATTAGTAGTAACAATAATAATATTATTAATATTGGCAGGAGTAACAATATCACAAATAGCAGGAAGTAATGGATTGTTCCAAAGAGCAAGACAAGCAGCTGAAAAATATAAAAATTCGGCAGAAGATGAACAAACTAAAATAGGTATGACAGAACAATATGCAAACGATTTTTCAGTATTAGGAAAAAATGCAGGAGAAAATGAAGAAGAAGATAAACCAGAGGAAGAAGAAAAAATTTATAGTACTACGTCTTATAATATATCTGCAAGTTCAACTGAATTTAAATGTACGATAGATATAAGAGGTCTTGTCCCTAGTGATTGGTTAGCAAGCCTTACAAGAGATAATATAAAAGTTGAGCCAGGTCCACTTGAAAGATGGGATAGATTTTATGGTAAATATACTCGTAGAGAATCAACATATTGGGATTATAGTGGAGGCGTAATTACTGTCCATTTAGCAGCTGGTTGGAGTACGAGTGGAGGAATACCAACAGTTTCATTAGCTCCCAAATGGGTTAAAGTATCTGTAAAAAATACACCATGGTAAAAGAATATAGAATAAAAAATAGAAATTGAATAAATTTGCTTATATAAAATCCCCTAGAAAAATCTAGGGGATTGTTTTAAAATTCACAATTTTTAGGTGTACGTGGATAAGGTATAACATCACGAATATTTTGCATACCAGTTACATACATCATAAGTCTTTCAAATCCAAGACCAAATCCAGAGTGAGGAACACTTCCGTATCTTCTTAAATCTAAGTACCACCAATAATCTTTTTCATCTAAGCCTAAATCCTTCATACGAGATGTAAGCTTATTTATATCTTCTTCTCTTTGACTACCACCAATTAATTCTCCAATTCCAGGAACAAGAAGGTCAGCGGCTGCAACAGTTTTTCCATCACTATTTTGTTTCATATAAAATGCTTTTATATCCATTGGATAATCAGTAACAAATACAGGTCTTTTGAATATTTTTTCACTTAAATATCTTTCATGTTCTGTTTGAATATCAACTCCCCATGAAACTTTATATTCAAATTCATCATTATGTTTTTCCAATTCTTTTATTGCATCTGTATAAGTTATTCTTCCAAAAGGTTCATTTATTGTAACTTTTAATTTTTCTAAAAGACCAGGTGCTATAAACTTATCAAAAAATGTCATTTCTTCAGGAGCATTTTCTAAAACATAAGAAATTACGTATTTTAGCATTGCTTCTTCTACATCTAAGCAATCAGTTAAATCTGCAAAACACATTTCTGGTTCCATCATCCAAAATTCAGCAGCGTGTTTTACTGTATTAGAATTTTCAGCTCTAAATGTTGGTCCAAAAGTATAAATATTTCTAAAAGCTTCAGCATAAGTTTCACCTTCAAGTTGTCCACTTACTGTAAGATGAGCATTTTTTCCAAAGAAATCTTTAGAATAATCTATTTTTCCATTATCATCTTTTGGAATATTATTAAAATCAAAAGATGATACATTAAACATTTCTCCAGCACCTTCACAGTCGCTACCTGTAATAATTGGAGTATTTACATATACAAATCCTCTTTCTTGAAAGAACTTATGAATAGCATAACTTAGCATACTTCTTACTCTAAATACAGCATTAAATGTGTTTGTTCTTGGGCGAAGATGAGCTACTGTTCTTAAAAATTCAAAGCTTGTATTTTTCTTTTGAATAGGATAATCTGTGCTTGATAAGTTATATATTTCAATTTCAGTTGCATGTATTTCAAATGGTTGTTTTGCATTTTCTGTTTTTACTAAAGTTCCTGTTACTATAATAGATGAACTAATAGTTAACTTGCAAATATCTGCAAAATTATTTAATTTGTCATCAAAAACAATTTGTATATTATTAAAGAAAGTTCCATCATTTAATTCTATAAATCCAAAAACTTTAGAATTACGCATAGTTTTAACCCAACCAGCAACTTTTACTTCTTTTTCTATATACTTTTCTGTATTCTTAAATAAATCTTTAACTAAAATATAGTTCATAAATATCCCTCATTTCTAAAATAATATTTCCAATTATACAATAAATTATTTAAAGAAACAATATTTTAAAGACATTTTTAAAATTTAATAAAAAAATACTAGTAAATTTTGCAATTTACTAGTATTAATTATTAACATTTATTTTCTAATTTAAAACATCAGATAAACCAGCATTTACATTTGCTACATTTTCAGAGTTTACTTCGTTTTCGTCTGCAACTGTATTAGTATCATCAACTGCTGTATTTACATTATTATCTGTTTCATTTTCAATTATATTTTCATCTTGTATTTCATTATCATCATTAGTTTCAATATCTTCATCTTCATATACACTTGTTAAAATATTTACTACTTCAAGATTTGTTTCATAATCTATAGTTGTATCATTTACAGTTAAAACAAATTGGAATAATAAATTTTCATCTGGAAGTAAAACAAGATAATATCTTGAAACATCTTCTGTAGCTATTACATCAATATATCCATAATATGCATTTGTTCCCATTACGAAATTACTTACACCTGCTTCAACACTAAAATTACGTGCTGCTGCTTGAGTTTCTAATGAATTTAATAATGTACCAAGTAATGTAGATCTACCAGAAGGTGTAGTAACATCAGCATTAAATACATTTCCTACATTAGGAATACCTTGAGCAAATAATAATGAATAATCACCTTTAGTTAATGATTTATTTTCTTCATCATTATACCATACATTAGAATCATATTCTAAAACATAATTTTCAATAAAATTATATAATTGAATATCTGTGATAGTAGCATTATCATCAGCTGATATTTCATTAGTTGTATTTTCAGTAGGTTTAGCTCCTATATCAACTAATCCAGATGTAAATAATATTCCATAAATAATAGCTAATATAAATGGTACTGCAATGCAGAAAACTATAACTGAAGTTAAAGAAGTATTTCCTTTAGTAGTTGCAATATTTAATAATTGTGAATTATCAGTAATAGTTTGTTTATATTGCTTTAATTTACCTTGTACAAAATTTTTGTATAAAGGATAAAAGCTAAATCCAAATATTAATACAAAAACAGCATAAGTTACTAAAGCTAATATCAATGAAGTTGCACCTATTTTTGCAGCTAAAAATGTAAATAGTGCAATAAGTAATATTTGTAATACTGTAAATAAACTACCTACTAAATACATTTTTCTATATAAATAATAAGCACCACCTAAAAGACCAGCAGGCCAATTAATTTTTGCAGATTGAGATTTTACAAATAAACTTCCCATCCAATTTTTTATAAAATCAGTATTATAATCATCAGAATCTACGCCTTGAGATTGATTAAAATTATTATTTTGATATATCATATTAGGGTCTGTGAAGTTATTTTGAGCATAACCCATGTTAGAATCTGCAACATTATTTTGAACGTAACCCATGTTAGGATCTACAACATTATTTTGAGCGTAACCCATGTTAGGGTCAACAGCATTGTTTTGAGGATAGCTCATGTTAGGGTCCTCAATGTTATTTTGAGGATAATCCATATTAGAAATATTTTGACTTAATATAGGATTTATTGTAGGTTGATTATCAAAATCATTTGCACTAGTAGCTCCTTGATCAACAGGAACACTATTTGCAAGATTTTCTATAGAATCAGCATCAAATTCTTGAACAGGTGGATTTTGCATTTCAGGTGCGTTCATTGTTTCATTATTAGAATTAGCTGATTGATCTATACTTGGATCTACTCCAGAAATGGTATCAAAATCTTGGAAAGTATTATTATCTTGATATGGGTTTGAATCTTGATAAGGATTTGCGTCTTGGTAAGGATTTGAATTTTGATAAGGATTAGAATCCATATCAGGATTAAAAGGTGTAGGATTCAAACTTGCATATGGATCTGTTGCTTGATTAGGATCAAATCCCATATTAGGATAAGGATTAGGTCCTTGAGTAGAATTATTTTGATTTTGATTATCATTAGGATTTAAATTGTTTAACTCGTCCATTTATTATCTCCTTAAAATTATATTTAGGCATAGTTGAGGTTCGCCTAAAAACCGATTTTTTACATAAATACACGATAATTATAATTTAAACAGAAAAAATATACAATAAAAATATAAAAATGTAATAGAAATGTAAAATTAAAAGTAATCACTACTATTAGCACTAAACAAAATATTTGCATGAGAAAATTTAGATGTATTATTGAAAAATAAATAGAGGTATAATATAATTAAAATTGTAAAATATTAGCTCAAAATGAAGTAAAACAAGCTAATAAAACCAAATGAAAGGAAAATGTTAGTGAGCAAACTAACAGATAAAATGTAATGACAGATTTAAATAGAAATGTTCAGTATGTAAAAGGCGTAGGAGAAGTTCGCGCTAAAGTTTTAAATAAACTAGGAATATATACTTTAGAAGATTTAATTACATATTATCCAAGAGACTATGAAGATAGAAGCAAAATAAAAAACATTGCTGAAGCAGTAGATGGTGAAAAATGTTCTATTGAAGCAGAAGTGATTTCAGGCTTAAATGTTAGAATGCTCGGAAGAAATAAAAGTTTAGAAAAAGCAATTGTAAAAGATGAAACAGACCATTGTATGATTACATGGTTTAATCAACCTTATTTAAAAACACAAGTAATTAGAGGAAAAAAATATAGATTTTTTGGAAAAATGCAAGTGAAAAATGGAGTAAAAGAAATTAATTCACCTGTTTTTGACCCTATTGAAAAAAATAATAATACTGGTAAAATTATACCAGTATATCCTTTAACATACGAAATAAATGGAAACGCAATCAGAAAAATTATTCAAAACGGATTAACTTTAGTAGGTAATTTAAGAGAAATAATGCCTAAAAAAATAATCGATAAATATAATTTAATGGGATATGATGAAGCAATTAAACAAATTCATTTTCCAATTAATTTTGAATCTTTTAGAAAAGCTAGAAGAAGGCTTGTTTTTGATGAGCTTTTAATAATGCAATTAGGACTTTTGAAATTAAAAGGAGAAAATAACGTAGAAATAAAAGGAATAAAATATGATGAAAATGTAAATATGTCAGATGTTATAAATGATTTACCATTTAAACTTACAAAAGCACAATTAAATGTATTAGAAGACATAAATAGAGATATGGAAAAAGATAAACCAATGAATAGACTACTTCAAGGAGATGTTGGCTCTGGAAAAACAATAGTAGCAATGATAGCAGCATATAAAGCTGTAAAAAGTGGATATCAAGTAGTAATGCTTGCTCCAACAATGATTTTAGCAAAACAACATTTAGAAAATTTTAAAAATATTTTAGAAAAATATGGAATAAAATGTGAAGGTTTAGTTGGAGGTATGACTGCTAAACAAAAAAAATTAGCACTAGAAAAAATAGAAAAAGGTGAAGTAGATATTGTAATTGGTACACATGCACTTTTAGAAGAAAATGTTGTATTTAATAAGTTAGGATTAGTTGTAACAGATGAACAACACCGCTTTGGTGTAAAACAAAGAAGTACAATAATTGCAAAAGGCGAAAATCCAGATGTACTTGTAATGACAGCAACTCCAATACCAAGAACGCTAGCATTAATATTATATGGAGATTTGGATATATCTATAATAGATGAACTTCCACCTAATAGAAAACAAATAAAAACATTTGCTGTTTCTAAAAAATTAGAAGAAAGAGTAAATGAATTTGTAAAAAAAGAAATAGATAAAGGAAGACAATGCTATGTTGTTTGTCCTTTAGTTGAGGAGCAAGAAGAAAGTGATGGACCAAAATTAAAATCGGCATTAGAACTTGCTGAAGAATACCAAAATAAAACTTTTAAAGATTATAGAGTTGGAGTACTTCATGGAAAAATGAAACCAAAAGAAAAAGATGAAATAATGCAAAAATTTAAAGATAAGCAGTTGGACATTTTAGTATCTACAACAGTAATAGAAGTTGGAGTAGATGTGCCAAATGCATCTTTAATGATTATAGAAAACGCAGAAAGATTTGGCCTAGCACAACTTCACCAACTAAGAGGAAGAGTCGGTAGAGGGGAGTATGAATCTTATTGTATATTAAAATGTGGAGGGACTAATGAACTTATAAAGGAGAGGATGGACATAATGACAGAAACAGATAATGGATTTGTTATAGCAGAAAAAGACCTAGAATTAAGAGGCTCAGGAGATTTCTTTGGTACTAAACAACATGGTATTCCAGAGTTTAAGATAGCAAATCTTTTTAAAGATATGGAAGAATTAAAAGAAGTTCAAGCTCTAGCAATACAAATAATTGATCAAGATATGAATTTAGAAAAAGAAGAAAACAGACCATTAAATAAATTAGTTGAAAAAAGATTTTCCTCAAAAGAAGAAATAACAATTTGATAAAAATTAACAAAATTTAACAAAAACTATTGCATAATTTGACGAAATATGATAATATGTTTTTAACAATACAAGGAGAGTAATTCTATGGAAAAAGAAAATAAAATGATAAAAGAAATAGATACAGATTTTGAACTAACAGAAGAGGACATGCAACATTTGTTAAAATCCGAAGAAGATGTAAGGATGGGAAGAGTATGTACTATGGAAGAATTCTTTGAAAAATTAGAAAAAGAACATGGATTTAAATATATTGAAATGTAACCAATTTAATCGTTGAAACGAAATTGAAATTTCGACAACGATTTATTTTTTTGCCTTCACACAAAATTCACAAACTTTATTAGCAATGTATATTGACATTTGCTAAAAATCGATATAGAATAATTAGCAGACTGAAAGCAAGAGTGCTAATAGAGGTGATAAAATTGGAGTTAGATAATAGAAAAAAAAGAATACTTCAAGCAATAGTAAACGAGTATATTGACACAATAGAGCCAGTAAGTTCAGGAAGTTTAATTGAAAAATATGGACTTGATTGTAGTAGTGCTACTGTAAGAAATGATATGGCAGAACTTGAAAAAGAAGGCTTTCTAGAAAAGACACATACATCAAGTGGTAGGATACCATCTACAAAAGGATATAGATTTTATGTAGATAAACTTTTAAAAGAGAAAAATTTAAGCTTAAATGAAATCAAATACATAAATTCAAAATTACAATCTAGAGTAGATGAAATGGAGGAGCTTACTAAAATAGCTACTAATACTATTTCAGAAGTAACACATTATACTACTGTGTCTGTAGAACCAAACGCAGGTAAACAAAGAATTCAAGAAATTAAGTTTATTTTGATTGGCTCAAAAATGCTTATGGCAATAATATTAACAGAAACAGGAACAATAAAGGAAACTATTATTAAGTTTGATAGTGAAATAAATGAAGAGCAAGTAGAAACCTTAAATACTATATTTAACAACAAATTAAAAGGTGAATATTTATCTCTTATAAATGTTCCTATTGAGCAATACATAATGAAGGAAATGGCTTACAGAGTTGATGTTATTAAGCCTATAGTAAAACAAATTACTAAACTTATTAATAGTGAATCAAGACTGTATATGCAAGGAACAAACAGAGCTTTAGATAATCCTGAATTCAAGTCTGGAGATTTAGCTAAAAGATTTTTAGGTCTTTTGGATAAAAGAGATTTAATTGAAAATTTACTTGACAATGATGAGGATTTCAATGTATATATTGGAAATGAACAAAATGGCTTAAAAGATTTAAGTATAGTTACTTTTAGAAATATAGTTGCTGGAAAAGACTTAGGAACAATTGGAATTATTGGACCAACTAGGATGGACTATTCAAAAGTAATTTCTGTTTTAAAATACATTAACAAAGAGTTAAATAAAGATGTTAATCTAGGTTTAGGCGACGGAAAAGAGGAAAATAATCATGGAGGATAATATGAACACAGAAGAAAATATAGAGCAATCAAATGTAATGAAAAATGATAGTAGCGAAAGTAATATAAATGAAAATAATATAAATGAAAATATGAAAGTTGAAAAACAAGAAAAAACAGAATTAGATATTTTAAATGAAAAGATAGAACAGCAAAAAGAAGAATTAGACTCAAGAGAAGACAGAATAAAAAGACTTATGGCAGAGTTTGAAAATTTCAAAAAAAGAAGCGACAAAGAAAGATCATCTATGTACAATAGCGTACTTGGAGATGTAGTAATTAAACTACTTCCTGTTCTAGATAATTTAGAAAAAGCCATGCAAAGCAATACTCAAGATGAGCAATACAAAAATGGAATAGAGCTTGTAATGAAGCAATTCAAAGATGTGCTTACAGAAAATGGAGTAAAAGAAATAGAAGCTGTTGGTAAACAATTTGATCCAACATATCATGAAGCTGTAAGCTTAGTAGAAGATAGCTCACTTGGTGCAAAAATTGTTAAAGAAGAATATAGAAAAGGCTATATGATTGGTGATAGAGTTTTAAGACACTCACTAGTTGTAGTCGCAAATTAAAGTTTTTAATTATATTAAAATAAATTTTACAGAAGAAAATAATTATGTTAAACCAAAGAAAACTATATAAAAAAGAGAATTAAATAAGTGAAAATAGTATAAAATTTCAAGGAGGATTTATAAAAATGGGAAAGATTATAGGAATTGATTTAGGAACAACAAATTCATGTGTTGCAGTTATGGAAGGTGGAGAACCAGTTGTAATACCAAACTCAGAAGGCAACAGAACAACTCCATCAGTAGTTGCATTTTCAAAAGATGGTGAAAGATTAGTTGGACAAATAGCTAAAAGACAAGCTGTTACAAATCCTGATCATACAATTATGTCAATAAAAAGAAAAATGGGTACAGCTGACAAGATAGCTATAGATGGAGATAAATTCTCTCCACAAGAAATTTCAGCAATGATACTTCAAAAAATAAAAGCAGATGCTGAAAGTTATTTAGGAAGTCCAGTTACTCAAGCTGTTATCACAGTACCAGCTTACTTTAATGATTCTCAAAGACAAGCTACAAAAGATGCTGGAAAAATAGCAGGATTAGAAGTTTTAAGAATTATAAATGAGCCAACAGCAGCAGCATTAGCTTTTGGTATGGATAAAGAAGACCAAGATCAAAAAATAATGGTATATGATTTAGGTGGAGGTACATTTGATGTATCTATACTTGATATTGGTGATGGAGTATTTGAAGTTTTAGCTACAAATGGTAATACTCATTTAGGAGGAGATGACTTCGACCAAAAAATCATAGATTTCCTAGTTGCAGAATTTAAAAAGTCTGATGGAATTGATTTAAGCACAGACAAAATGGCAATGCAAAGATTAAAAGAAGCTGCTGAAAAAGCAAAAATTGAACTTTCTGGAATGCAACAAACACAAATTAATCTTCCATTTATTACAGCTGATAGTACAGGACCAAAACACTTAGATATAACACTTACAAGAGCTAAATTTGAAGAATTAATTCATGATTTAGTAGAATCAACTAGAACACCAGTTGAAAATGCTTTAAAAGATGCAGGAATAACTGCTACTGATATTCATAAAGTATTATTAGTAGGTGGTTCAACAAGAGTTCCTTGTGTACAAGAAATGGTTAAAAAGATTACTCAAAAAGATCCTGATAAAGGAATAAATCCTGATGAGTGTGTTGCTATTGGTGCAGCAATCCAAGGTGGAGTTTTATCTGGAGATGTAAAAGATTTAGTATTATTAGATGTTACACCACTTTCACTTGGAATTGAAACTTATGGTGGAGTTGCAACAAAATTAATTGAAAGAAATACAACAATACCAACTAAAAAATCACAAATATTCTCAACAGCTGCAGATGGTCAAACAAGTGTTGAAGTACACGTACTTCAAGGAGAAAGAGAAATGGCAGCAGATAACAAAACATTAGGAAGATTCCAATTAACAGGAATAGCTCCTGCTCCTCGTGGAATCCCACAAATAGAAGTTACATTTGATATAGATGCAAATGGTATAGTTCACGTATCTGCAAAAGATATGGCAACTGGAAATCAACAACAAGTATCTATTACAGCAAGCACAAACTTAACAGACGAAGAAATAGACAAAGCTGTAAAAGATGCAGAAGCACATAGTGCAGAAGACAAAAAGAGAAAAGAAGAAATTGAAGTTAGAAATAATGCAGAAAGTTTAGTATATAACTGCCAAAAAACATTAGATGAATTAGGAGACAAAATAAGCAGTGAAGAAAAATCAAAAGCTAAAGAAGAAATAGACAAAGTTAACAAAGCTTTAGAAGGAAAAGATGTAGAAGAAATCAAAAAAGCTACAGATAGCTTAACACAAATTTTCTACTCAATATCTGAAAAATTATATAGCCAAACTGCAGCTCAAAATGCACAAAATAATCAAAACCAATCTACTACTGAGGAAAGCACAACAACTGATGCAAATGATGCAACAGAAACAACTAGTGAAGAAGAAAAATAGGTTAAAGATTAAGAGGTTGGATAAAGTCCAACCTCAAGATTTAATGTAGGCATATAAATAAATTAGGTTGGAGGAAAAAATGGCAAAAGATTATTATGAAGTCTTAGGTGTCAGCAAAAATGCGTCTGAAGATGAAATAAAAAAAGCATATAGAAAATTAGCAAAACAATGGCACCCTGATGCCAATCCAGATAATAGAAAAGAAGCAGAGGAAAAATTCAAAGAAGTAGGAGAAGCTTATTCAGTTTTATCAGACCCAGAAAAGAAAAGAAATTATGACCAATTCGGTTCAGCAGATGGACCTAGTTTCGGAGGCGGAAGCGGATTCGGTGGATTCGGCAATGGTTTTGGTGGATTTGGAAATGGTTCTTATACATATACAACAAGTGGATTTGGATTTGATGATGTAGTTGATGACTTTGTTTCATCTATATTTGGTGGTGGAAGCAGAAGAAGAGCTAGAGCTACAAATGCACCACAAAAAGGTCAAGACTTAAGATATAATATTGATATAAGCTTTGAAGAATCATATACAGGAGCTAAAAAAGAATTTACGATTACAAAAAATGTAAAATGTGATGATTGTGATGGAAGTGGAGCAAAACCAGGAACAGATATTGAAACATGTCCAATTTGCCATGGAACAGGTCAAGTTAAGAAAAATCAAACAATAGGAGGATTTGCAACATTTCAAACTGTAGGACCTTGTGAAAATTGTAGAGCAACTGGAAAAGTAATAAAAGAGCCTTGCGAAACTTGCAAAGGTAAAGGAACAGTTAGAAAAACTGTAAAAATTAAATTTGATATTCCAGCAGGAGTTAAAGATGGAGCTACTTTAGTTTTATCTGGTAAAGGTGAACCTGGTAAAAATGGTGGACCAAATGGAGATATTTATGTAGATGTAAGAGTAAAAAAGAGTAGTATTTTTACTCGTAATGGTGATGATATAGAATTAACAGTTCCAATTACTATTACACAAGCTACATTAGGTACAAAACTAAGAATTCCTACGGTAAATGGTGAAGATGTAGATTTTGACATATCTGAAGGAACACAATCAGGAAGCAAATTTACTATTAAAGGAAAAGGATTTAAAAAGCTAAATTCTAATTATACAGGAGATTTAATTTTTACTGTTCAAGTTCAAACTCCAAAGAAACTTACAAAAGAACAAAGAGAACTATTTGTTGAACTTGCAAAAACAATGAACGAACAACCACCAGTAAAGAAAAAAGGCATATTTGGATAAAGGAAAATAAAAATGAAAGATATAAAAATTATAGTAGCAACACATAAAAAATATCAAATGCCAAAAGAAGATATATATTTGCCACTTCAAGTAGGAGCAGAAGGAAAAGAAGACTTAGGTTATAAAAAAGATAATGAAGGAGAAAATATATCAAATAAAAATGCGTATTACTGTGAGTTAACAGGTCTTTATTGGGCATGGAAAAATTTAAATAATGATTATATTGGCATGGTTCATTATAGAAGATATTTTTCTAAAAATAAAAAAGGCAAAGATAAATTTGAAAATATAATAAATAGAAAAGAAATAGAAAATTTATTAAATGATGTAAACGTTGTACTACCGAAAAAAAGAAAATATTATATAGAAAATTTATATTCGCATTATGAGCATACTATGTATATAGAGCCTCTATTAGAAACAGGTAAAATAATTGAAGAAAAATATCCAAAGTATTTAGAAGAATTTAATAAATTAAAGAAAAGAACATCTGCCCACATGTTTAATATGTTTATTATGAAAAAGGAAATACTAGATGAATATTGCAAATGGCTTTTTGACATATTATTTGAAGTGGAAAAAAGATGTGATCCAACACAATATGATAATTTTCATGCAAGATATTTAGGAAGAATATCAGAGTTACTTTTAGATGTTTGGATAAATACCAATAATGTTAAATATGAAGAAATAAAAGTAATTAACATGGAAAAAACAAACTGGCTAAAAAAAGGATCTGCTTTTTTAATGGCAAAATTTACGGGAAAAAAATATAATAAAAGTTTTTAAAATATAAAGGAACGATATAAAAAAATATCGTTTCTTTTTTTTATAGAAAAAGCCAAAATTTCATTAAAATAAAAGACAAATAATAATTTTAAAAGGTTGACTAAATAGATTTATAAGAGATATAATAAAAAAGTATAATTATCATATGAGAAGTTACATAAATAAAACAACAAAGGAAAGAGGAAAAAATGGCAAAAAAAGAAAAAAAACAAAAAACAGCAATACAAAAGGCTATAAAAATTATATCAATATTATTAATTATACTAGTAATTGCCTTAGTAGCGATATTTACAGGTGGATATACATATATAAATTCTTTGATTGGTACAATGAATCAAGAACAAATAGATGAAAGCCAAATAGGCGTAAGTAGTAAAAGCGAAGAAAATTTAAAAAATTATAGAAACATTGCCTTACTTGGAGTTGATACAAGAAAAGATAATTATGAAACATACAATAACAGAAGTGATTGTATAATAATTGCAAGTATAAATGAGAAAAATGGAGATATACGATTAATATCTGTATATAGAGATACATATTTGCAAGTAAAAGAATATGGAAAAGATAAATTAGACAAAATTACACATGCTTATTCATTTGGAGGGGCACAAAATACTTTACTTGCATTAAATACAAATTTGGATTTAAACATAAAAGAATATGTAACAGTAAATTTTGATGCAGTAATAGAAGCGGTAGATGCACTAGGTGGAGTTACAATTAATATTACTAATGAAGAAATAAAATATATAAATGACTATATTAAATCACTTAACCAATTATTAAATAGATCAGCTAAAAGCATTACAAAGGCTGGACAACAAAACTTAAATGGAATACAAGCACTAGCATATTCAAGAATAAGATACACAGCAGGTGGAGATTATAAAAGAACAGAAAGGATGAGAGATGTCTTAGAGGCAATGGCATCAAAGGCAAAAAATCTTGGAATAGGTCAATTAATAAATTTAATTAATCTTCTTGTACCTAAAATTAGCACAAACTTATCAACAGGAGACATTATATCATTAGTCCCAACATTGATTAATGGAAATTTCACAGAGAGTATGGGATGGCCATATAATACAAAAGGAGTAACGTTTGATTTGTGGTATGGAGCACCTGTTACACTAGAAAGTAATGTAGTAAAAATGCATAAAGAAATATTTAATGATGCAGATTACGAAGCACCAGAAACAGTAAAAAAGATTAGCAATGATATAATTAGCAAAACTGGATATAAAGAATAAAAAACGTACTAAAATTAGTATATAAAAAGACCAAGAAAAAGGAAGTGAATAGTAAAATTAAAATGCAAGCAACGGAAAATGTCGAAAATAATAAAATGATACGTAAAAGAAAAAATGTAAAACTAATAAATAATAGCGTTAGTAGAAAAGTATATTTATTTATAAAAAATATTTTAGATATATTCGTTGGATTAATAGGGATGATTATATTAATACCATTAACAGTTATTGTTTGGATTGTTTTTAAGATAACTAGAGATAAAGGACCAATATTTTACTCACACACCAGAATAGGTAAAGATGGAAAACCTTTTAAATTACATAAATTTAGAACAATGTATATCAATGCAGATGAAGAATTAGAAAAAATATTGCAAAAAGATGAAAACTTAAGAAAAGAGTGGGATGAAAATCGCAAATTGGCTGAAGACCCAAGAATTACTAAGTTTGGAAAAATATTAAGAAAAACTTCATTAGATGAGTTTCCAAATTTTATTGAAGTATTAACAGGAAAAATGAGTTTGATTGGACCTAGAGCAGTTGTACCAGAAGAATTAAAAATGTTTGGAAAATATAAAGATGAAATTCTAAAGGTAAAGCCAGGAATAACAGGATATTGGGCTGCTAATGGAAGAAGTAATATTTCATATAAAGAAAGAGTAAAAATGGAAACATATTATGCTAGAAATGTCTCTTTTATGCTTGATGTGAAAATATTCTTTAAAACTATAATTTCTATTATAAGTAAAAATGGAGCATTTTAGAGTATAAATTTTAACAAAGGAGGACATTATGCCAAACATAAAAGTAAATTTAAAATATGTAGGCATTAAAGAAAACAAAATCTTAGAAAATTCAGATGTTATTGAAGAAATACACAATGAATTAGAAGAAAAAGCAAAACAACCAGAAGAATTTTTAGGGTGGTTACACTTACCTACAAACTATGACAAAAAGGAATTTCAAAGAATAAAAAAAGCAGCAGAAAAGATAAAAAAAGATTCCGATATTTTGTTAGTAATAGGAATTGGTGGATCATATTTAGGAGCAAGAGCTGTTATAGAATCTTTGCATAGCTCTATTTACCAAGAAAATAGTAAAGGTGCAAGGGTAATATTTGTAGGTAATAATTTAAGTCCAAATTATATTAATGATGTAATCGAGCTTTTAGAAGGAAAAGATTTTAGCATTAATGTAATTTCAAAATCAGGAACAACAACTGAACCTGCTATTGCATTTAGAATATTTAGAGAAATAATAGAAAATAAATATGGAATAAAAGAAGCAAGAAAAAGAATATATGTTACAACAGATAAGAAAAAAGGTGCTTTAAAAACATTGGCAGATTCTGAAGGATATGAAACATTTGTAATTCCTGATGATGTAGGAGGAAGATTTTCAGTCCTTACAGCAGTAGGACTTCTTCCAATTTCTGCAAGTGGACTAGATATAGAAAAACTAATGAAAGGAGCCTCTGTTGCAGAAGACAAATATGCAGATAAATCACTAAAATACAATGAGTGCTACAAATATGCAGTAATAAGAAATTTACTTTATGAAAAAGATAAATCTTTAGAAATACTTGTAACATATGAGCCAAAAATGCATTATTTTATCGAGTGGTGGAAACAGCTATTTGGCGAAAGTGAAGGAAAAGACGAAAAAGGATTATTTCCAGTTGGAGCAGAATTTACAACTGATCTTCACTCATTAGGACAATATATACAAGAAGGCAGAAGACTAATGTTTGAAACAGTTTTGAATATTGAAGAAAGTAAAACAGATATAAAAATAAATTTTGATGAAGATGATTTAGATAATCTAAATTATTTGCAAGGAAAATCATTATCATATGTAAATCAAAAAGCTATGGAAGGAACAATTAATGCACATGTAGAAGGTGGAGTTCCTAATATCGTAATAAATCTAAAAAAATTAGATGAAGAAGCATTAGGAGAACTTATATATTTCTTCGAAAAAGCATGTGCTATGTCAGCGGAATTATTAGAAGTTAATCCGTTTAATCAACCTGGTGTTGAAAAATATAAAACAAATATGTTTAAGCTTTTAAAGAAGCCAGGATATGAAAACAAAAGAAATTAAATAAAAATAAAAGGAGAGACTAATGTCAGCTATTGCATGCTTAACAAGTTTTATATTTCTAATCATAAGTATAGTTAGAGAAAAACACAATAAAGCAATAAGCTTTATGTCTCTTTTTTATGCACTTTGGACTTTTATATTATTTTTATCAATGCTAAATTTATATAATATAACGAAACCTTCAGATGAAGCGTATATACTAATAATGTTAATGCTTATTTTCTTCGGAATAGGATATTTAATTAGCAATAAAATTTTTAAAAGTAAAAATTTAGAGAAAAAAAATAAAAAAGAATATACGCCAAGATTTAAGCTCTTTTACCTTTTATGTGGCTGTATTATATTATTTAATATAATAGATATTATAATAATTATAATTCAGTTAACAAAGGGCATACCAATGTGGCAAATTAGAAATTGGTCATTAGAACCAGTTGGCTCTAGTAATCCAATTTTAGATAGAAGAAGTTTTGTTGAAAATATAATTAGAAATATTATCTTAAGTCCTTTTGCAACTATTGTGCCACCAGTTACAGCATACTATTTTTTCTGTAGTAAAGATAAAAAAAATAAATATGCACTTCTTATTATTTCACTTATTATGCTTGTTACAACGAGTATAGCCGGAGGTGGAGGAAGACTAGGGTTAATATACTATTTAATGAGTTTTTTACTTGTAGGTATAATAATGCACAGAAATAAAGAAAAACAAGAAAATACAGTGCATCAGAACAAAAAAATACTAATTATTATATTTGTATGTGCAATATTATTTATAGTACTAGCAACAGTTATAAGAACAGGATTTGGACATATTATAAAACAAGTATATACATATTTTGCTTTGCCACCAACATTATTAAGTGTATGGCTTCCAAATATAAAAGAAGTTTCACATACATATGGTCTAACCTCATTTTTTGGAGTACATAGCTATATATTTAGAATATTTGAAACAATTGGGGCAAAAGCATTAGTACCACCAATATATAATGAAGCATTTAAAAATATATTAAATGCAGAAATTTTTAAAAATGTAGGATATGGTATTGCTAACGCATTTGTTACACCAATATATTATTTTTATATTGATGGAGGATATCCTTTTGTTATATTAGCATCATTTTTCTTTGGACTTATGATATCGTATTTTTTCAAGAAATTTGAAATTAATATAAATGTAAAAAACTTTGTATTTTATACATTAATCATGTATGGTGTTTTATTAACTTTCTCTAGAATTCAAACATCAATACCAGCTTATATTATTTCTTTTGTCATAACAATTTTTATGTTTAAATCTAAGAAAAACGAAGATAAAAAAGAAGAAATAAAAAGAGATGAAGAAGACTTAATAAGTGTAATTGTACCAGTATATAATGTTGAAGAATATTTAAAAAAGTGTATAGATAGTATAATAAGTCAAACATATACTAATTTGGAAATTATATTAGTAGATGATGGATCTAACGATAATTGCGGAAAAATATGTGATGAATATGCTGAAAATGATAAAAGAATACAAGTAATACATAAAGAAAATGGTGGACTTTCAGACGCAAGAAATGCTGGAATAGATATTGCAAAAGGTAAGTATTTAACATTTATCGATTCAGATGATTTTGTTGAAAATAACTATATAGAATTATTATATGATGAAGCAAAAAAATATGATGCAGATTTATCAATAGCATCACATAAAGTAATATATAGTAAAACATGTATGGATAAATCAACAAATGAAGAATTTTGTACTGATGCAAAAACAATATTAGAAAAAATATTATATGATGATGGAGTAGACTTATCAGCATGGGGAAAACTATATAAATCAAAATTATTTAAAGAAATTAGATATCCAAAAGATAGACTATATGAAGATTCTGCAACTACATATAAATTAATAGATTTAAGTAATAAAATAGCAGTAAATTCAAAACCAGTATATAACTATGTAATAAGAGAAAAATCTATTACCAATAATGTTTTTTCAGAAAAAAAGCTAGATTTGATTACTTCTACAAAAGAAATGACAGATTTTATAAAAACAAAATATCCAGACTTAGAAAAAGCTTGTAACAGAAGATTAATGTATTCATATTTAAGTACATTATCACAATTAGCAAAATCAAGTAGTGATAATATAGAAATTGAACAAAAACTTTTAGATTATATTAATGAAAATAAGAAGGAAGTTTTAAAAGACAAAAGAATAACTAAAAGAGATAGATTAGGAATATATGCAACAACATTTGGGATGAAATCATATAAATTTTTTTGGAAATGTTATAGTAAATTAACAAAAAGAACTTAAAAAATAAATGGGGAATAAATAATGAAACGAGAAAAATTTATAGATATAGCTAAAGGAATAGCAACAATTTTAGTTATCATTGGACACTGTCAGTACTCTAATAGTAAGATAGTAGCTTGGTTATACAGTTTTCATATGCCTTTATTCTTTATGATAAATGGATATTTCATAAAAAATAGTGTAGAACATTTATCACTAGAAGAATTTACTAAAAGAAAATCAAAACAAATATTAGTGCCATACTTGATATTTTCAATACCAATATATATTAGTTATATTGCAAAAAAGATAATCAAATATAATTTCATAAGTACAGATGACGCAGTAAAAAAGTTTGTAGGAATATTTGTAGCAAGTAGAGGTACTAATTTTGATATTGAATTATGGTTTTTAGTTGTACTATTCATTGCAGATATATTAACATTTATAATATTAAAAAATATATTTAATAATAAAAAAATAAAAGATAAAAATATAGTAATTGCAGTGCTATCTATTATAATTTATTCAGTAGGATTAATTATAACAAATGTAGCAAAAGGATATAACTTTGTTTGGGACTTAGATATTGTTCCACTATGTACATCTTTTATTTTAATGGGCTATATTCTAAGTGCTATTAATAAGAAAAAGGAAATATTTTCTAATAAAATTTTATGTATAATAATGCTAATAATAAATCTTATATTTGCATACTTGAATTATAAAATATGTGGTAAATCAGACATATATGGATCTAATTTAGGAAATGGATTATTTTATTTTGTAGCTGCCATTTCAGGATCAATATTTACATTACAGATAAGTAAATTCATAGGAAAAAATAAAATTTTAGAAACAATAGGAAAACACTCATTAACTTATTATGCATTACAAGGGTGTTTAGCATTACCTATTTCCAAAATGATATGCTTAAAACTATTTAACATAGTAAATTTCAATAATGATTTCTTATTATGTATTTTAATAATTTTATTATCAATTATTATATTAGAAATATTTAGTAAAATATTAGAAAAGTTAATGCCTAAAATATTTAGTAAAGGGAACTAATGAAATGAAAAATCCATATGTAAAAATAGCTAGACTAGATCACTGGATAAAACAATTATTTATTTTTCCAGGTGTGATAATTGCAATATTTTTAACAAAAGAAAATATATATAATATAAATTTTTTATTTAAAATTATTTTTGGAATTTTAGGTACATGCTTTATAGCATCAGCTAACTATGTTATAAATGAATACCTAGATGCAGAATTTGATAAATATCATCCAATAAAAAAGAATAGACCTATGGTTACACAAAATATGAATAAGAAAATTATTTTTTTAGAATATTTTATTTTGATAGTTTTAGGTTTATTATTTGCATATTTTGTTTCAATACAATTTTTTATAACTGATTGTATTTTACTTGTGATGGGAATTTTATATAATGTAAAACCTATGAGAACAAAAGATATTCCATTTTTAGATGTATTAACAGAATCAATAAATAATGCGTTAAGATTACTATTAGGTTGGTTTATTGTTACAAACAAATATCTACCACCAATTAGCATATTGGGAGGATATTGGATGTTTGGAGCATTTCTAATGGCAATGAAAAGGTATTCAGAGTATAAAATGATAAATGACCCTCAAAAAGCTTCATTATATAGAAAATCTTTTAAATATTATACAGAAGAATCTCTTTTAATATCATCAATATTTTATGCATTATTTTCAATTTTCCTTTGTGGAACTTTTCTTATAAAATATAAAATAGAATTATTGTTATGTATTCCATTTTTATGTTTTCTTTTCTGTTATTATATACATATAAGCTTTAAACAAGATTCTGCTGCTCAAAGACCAGAGAAGCTATACAAAGAAAAGAATTTAATGATATTTTTAATTATGTTTATTATATTATTTTTCATATTATTATACATAGATATTCCACATTTAGATAAGTTATTAGACCAAACACTTATTGAATTATAGAAAATAGGAGATATTAAGATGCAAGAGATTACTAAAAAAAGAATATACAATATTGTAAGTTATACATTTTTATTTATAATGTTTGTTATCATGTGCCTAAATGCTTCAAAACAATCATTTTGGATTGATGAATTAGATTGGTGTGTAGAATTTATTTCAAAATCTTCAATATTTGATATGATAAAAGATTTACTAAAAACAGTTTATAATTTGCCACTTTTTTATTTGGTAATGTTTCCTATATACAAAATAGTTCCATATGGAGAATTTTGGATTTTATTACCTAACATTATAATAACATTAATTTCAACTATCATAATGAAAAAAATAGGTGAAAAAATAGGTGGTGAAGATTATGGCTTTGTAACAATGTGCTTAACAATTTCATCATATATTTTGATATATAACGGAGCATTTGAATTACGACCATACGCATTTTTATTTTTCTTTTCAGCATTAACTTTTTATAGATATATTTGCAAAATAAAAGATAATAATAAGAAAAATAATATATTATTCGTAATATCAATGATTTTGCTGGCATATACGCATTGGTTTGGTTGTTTAAGTGTTGCATTTTATTTTATTATTGATACATATTTATGTATTAAAAAAAGAATACCAATTTCATATATATTACAATATTTTATTGTAGGTTTTACATTTTTACCTTGGTTTATATTTACACTTTTAATGCGAACATCTAATATAAGCAAATACTGGGCAGATATACCAAACTTGGAATCTGTAATTGAGATGATACAATTCTTATTAAGTGATAATAAGATATGCTTTTTACTATTTACAATTGGCTTAATATTTTTCTTATTATTAAAAATATTAAAAATTAAGAAAAAATATGATAATTATATAAAACTATGTATATGCGGAATTGTATTTGCTACAAGTGCCATATTCATATACAGTAGATTCATTAATAATCAAGGTTCATTATTTGTTTATAGATATTTTTTCTGCATATTACCATACATACTAATTATTACTGCATTACCACTTTATGAACTTTTAAATTTGAAAATATCTTTTGAAAATAAACCAAAAGAGTTAAGCAATAGAGATATAAAAGTAAGTAAAATTTTAACAACAATAATAGTAGTAATTTTATTTATAATAATTACTTGTCAAAATTATTATAGATTATATATAGAGTGTAAATTATACCTTGATCCTTATAGAGAAATTTCAGATGTTTTAATTAATTCTCCAGAAATATATGAAGAAAACTGTGCTGTAGTAACAAGTGATGGAAAAGGATATTTAACTTATTATTTTGAAAAGCGAGGAAAAAGACTACCACTTAATGCATATTCGCAAGTTTTTGGATTCAAGCAATTCGTAAAAAATGGAGAGAGGGTAGAAATAAAAAATCTAGAAAAAGAAGAATTATTAAATTATGACGTTTTATATTTGTGTAATGTTAGTACATGGTTTGATACGGATTTTTCAGATTTTATTAAAGAAAATTATAATATGAGAGAGTCTATAAAAAAATTAGGAATATATATATTTGAAAAAGATGTTTATCACAACTAACTGTAATTTACGAATAATTTTATTTATTTAACACTATTGATTTTTATGATAAGAAATTATAAAATCTAACTGAAAGGAGTTATTTATGATATACGCGGGAATATTAGCAGGGGGAATAGGAAAAAGGATGGGAAAAACAGAGCTCCCTAAACAATTTTTGACTATTACTGAAAAGCCTATTATTATAAATACATTAGAACAATTTGTAATAAATTCAAATGTTGATAAAGTAATTGTAGCAGTTCCTGAAAATTGGCTAAATTATACTATTGATTTAATAAAAGAATATAAATATAGTGATAAAATTGAAATCACTTGTGGTGGAAAAGATAGAAATGATACTATAATGCAGATATGCAAATATATTGAAGAAAAGTTTGGACTAAAAGATGATGATATTATAATAACTCATGATGCTGTAAGACCTTTTTTAACACAAAGAATTATTAATGATAATATTGAAGCTTGCAAGCAATATGGAGCAACAGATACTGTAATTCAGGCTACCGATACAATTGTAGAATCAGTAGACAAAGAATTAATTTCCAATATACCAAATAGAGAATATATGTATCAAGGACAAACTCCACAATCATTTAAAATAAAAGAACTTATGAATATATATAATGAATTAACAGAAGATGAAAAAAATATTTTAACAGATGCTTGTAAGATATATGCAATAAAAAATAAAAATGTAAAATTAGTTAAAGGAGAAATATATAATATAAAAATTACTACTCAATATGATTTAAAATTAGCAAAAATGATGGTTAAAATAAAAGGGGAAGAAGATGCTTAATCAAATTATAAAATTAATAGAACCCAAGAAATTTGAAATATGCTTTAAAGAAGAAAAAATCGATGACGATGAATATGTTATAATAAGACCTACATATATGTCTATTTGTGCAGCAGATCAAAGATATTATCAAGGATTACGCAATAGGGAAATACTAGAAAAGAAATTACCATTATCATTGATACATGAGAGTGTTGGAAAAGTTCTTTATGATCCAAAAGGTGAATTTAAACAAAATCAAAATGTTGTTATGATTCCAAATACACCTTCTTTTAATGATGAAGATATTAAAGAAAATTATAGATTAGATTCGTTATTTAGATCTAGCAATATAGATGGTTTTATGCAAAATATAATTTTTATAAGAAGAGATAGAATAATACCAATTGAAAATATTAAGGAAAATGTTTCTGTTTTGCTTGAGTTAATGAGCGTAGCAGTAAATGCAGTTGAAAATTTAAAAAAAGTTAATATTACAAGTTGTAATAGAATAGGAATTTGGGGACCTGGAAGCGTTGGCTATGCAGTTTATATAATTTTAAAACAATATTTTCCTAATTCAAAAATAGCAGTAATAGGAACAACAAGAGAAGTTTTAAATTATTATCCTTTAGCAGATGAAAAATATTTGATTACTGAATTAAAAAATGATTTTATGATAGATCATGCTTTTGAATGTGTTGGAGGAGAAAAATCAGAAAAAGCAATAGATCAAATAATTAAGCATATTAAGCCACAAGGTACAATTTCATTATTAGGAGTATCAGAAGACCCTATTCGCATAAATACAAGAAAGATTTTAGAAAAAGGTCTTACTGTACTAGGTAATAGCAGAAGCAGTTATGCTGATTTTAAAAAGGCTATTGAAATTTTAAAAAATGATGATATTCAGGAAAATATGGAAAAAATGATATCTGAAATAGTAGAAATTAATGATGTAAATGATATTTATACCGCTTTTGATAAAGATATTAATAATCAATTTAAAACAGTTATGAAATGGAATTTGTAAAATTATGGAGAATAAAATAGACAAAAAACAACAAGAAAAATTAGATTTGATACATAAAGGAATATTGGAAACAGTAAAAGAATTTATAAAAATATGTAAAAAAAATAACTTCATGTATTTTATGACAGGTGGAACATTAATTGGGGCAGTTAGACATCAAGGATTTATTCCCTGGGATGATGATATGGATATATTTATGCCAAGAGAAGATTATGAAAAGCTATTAAAATTAAATGAAAAAGATTTTCCAGAAGATATTTTTTTGACTCACTACAGTAAAAGTGAAGGAAATAGCACTGACACAAGAATTAAAATAAGAAATAAAAATTACAAAATATATGAAAACAATGGTGGCAAAACAATTGAATCTAATTTGTTTGTAGATATATTTCCATTAGATGGTTTTCCAACTAACAAAATAAAAACACTTATACATAAAATAAAATTAAAATATAGAAATGCTATTTTAAGATTTGCAAAATTGCAATTACATAATGAAGAAAAAGATGTTAAAGCTAACAGAAATAAATTAGAAAAAATTATATTTAATATGGATAAAAAATTAAAATTATCTAAACTTATTGACTATAAAAAGCAAATGTACAAATTAGATAATCTACTAAAAAAGTATCCATATACAACATCAAAAAAAGTCTTTTTTGCAACAGGACCTTATGGAATGTTTACAGAAATATATCCAAAAAGTTTATTTGAAGAAAGTAAAATGTATAAATTTGAAGATATAGAACTTAGAGGAGTAGTTGATTATGATAGACATTTAAGACAAGTTTATGGAGATTATATGGAACTTCCTCCTGTAGAAAAAAGAACATGTAATCATATATTTGATATTAAAAATATAAAGGAGTAATAAATGTCAAAAGTAAGTGTAGTAGTACCAGTATATAATGTTGAAAAATATATACATAAATGTTTAGATTCATTAGTAAATCAAACATTACAAGATATTGAAATAATATTAATTGATGATGAATCACCAGATAATTGTGGAAAAATATGTGATGAATATGCTAAAAATGATAAAAGAATAAAAGTAATACATAAAAAAAATGGAGGAGTTTCAGCAGCTAGAAATGATGGAATAAAACATGCCACTAGTGATTGGATAATGTTTGTTGATTCAGATGACTGGTGTGAAGAAACTATGTGTGAAATTGCATATGAAAATGCAATTAAAAATAATGTAGATGTTGCTATATTTAATAATTATAGAAACTATGAAGATTATGAAAAAAAAGAAAAGATTGGACTTAAAGAAACAATTTTTGATGAATATAATGAAATAGAAAAATTACAAATGTCAATGTTATATGATTTTTTCATAAAAAAAGTTGATAGTGAAGTGAAACAATATACTGATATAGGGGGACCTTGGAGTAAGATTTTTAAAAAAGAATTAATAGAAAAAAATAATATTGAATTTAATTTAAAAGTTAAAGGTGTATTTGATGATGCTTTGTTTTGCATAGAAACTATGGAATATGCAAAAAAAGTATTATTTAAAGATGAACTTTTATATCATTATAGAATTTTAAATGATTCAATAACAAATAAATTTAAATCAGATAGAATACAAATATACGATACAATATATAAAGAAATAGAACTTTTTATGAATAAAGCACACAAGAAAGATAATTTCAAAGAAGCATATTATTCAAGAATAATTGTAAATTTATGTAAGTTGCTAAAAATATACTTTTTTCATCCTGCAAATAGTGATAAACTATGGAAAAGATTGAAAGAATTGAAAAAAACATTAAATAGTAAACCTTATAATGAAGCTATAAAAAATATAAAATATAGTAGTTTAAGAAAAAGTTTACAAGTATATTTATGGATATTTAAAACGAAAAGTCCAATTTTAGTTTGGTTATTTTATAAATTAAATGTAATACGAAGGAAAATATTGAGAAAGAACTAATACAAAAAACAATAGAAAGGAAATTTTGATGAAAAAATCAATAGCTAAAAACTATATTTATAATTTAATTTATCAAATATTGACTCTAGTATTGCCTTTAATAACTACACCTTATTTATCAAGAGTTTTAGGCGCAGAAAATATAGGAATATATAGCTATACAATATCTATTACTACTTATTTCATATTGTTTGGTTCTTTAGGTATAGCTCAATATGGACAAAGAGAAGTAGCATATTTACAAGAAAAAAAAGACAAATATAGTGTTTTATTTTGGGAAATAGTCATACTGAGATTTATCACTATGACTATTTCTATGACTATATTTTACTTTACTTTTGCTATAAATAATCAATACCATGTATATTATACTATTTTATTACTTGAATTATTTGGAAATTGTTTAGACATAAGTTGGTTTTTCCAAGGCTTAGAAGAATTTAAAAAAACAGTAACTAGAAATATAATGGTAAAGATAATTAGTATTATAAGTATTTTCTTATTTGTTAAAACATCAAAAGACTTATATATATATATTTGGATATATGTATTAACAACATTAATAGGAAATCTTTCATTATGGGCATATTTGCCAAAATTCTTAACCAAGATAACAAAAAAACAAATAAATTTAAAACAACATATAAAACCAACAATTGAATTGTTTATTCCACAAATAGCTATTCAAGTTTATACACTTTTAGATAAAACAATGTTAGGAAAAATATTAGGAGATATGTCTGAGGTAGGAAATTATGAACAATCACAAAAGATAATAAAACTTTCTTTAACATTAGTAACAGCTTTAGGTATAGTAGTATCGCCGAGAATAGCTAATACAATGGCAAAAGGAAAAAAAGAAGATGTAAAGAATTATTTGGCAAACTCATTTAATTTTGTATGGTTCTTAGGTATGCCTATAATGGTAGGAATAATAGTAGTAGCCCAAAAGGCTGTTCCATGGTTTTTAGGAGAAGATTTTATTAATTCAATTAATCTATTAATAATTGGATCACCTATTATTATGGCTATAGGATTAAATAATGTATCAGGATTACAATATCTAATTCCAGCTAGAAAACAAAAAATCTTTTCAAAATCAGTTATTATAGGAGCAATTTTTAATTTTTGCTTTAACTTAATTTTAATACCGAAATTTAAAGCTATTGGAGCAATTATATCTTCAGTAATGGCAGAAATAGTTGTTTTCTTTGTTCAATTATTATACATAAGAAAAGAAGTACCATTAAAAATTGTATATGAAAATAGTTTTAAATACATAATTAGCAGTATAATTATGGGAATAATTATATACTTTACAACAATGAATATGAGTGCAAGTATGACTACAACAATAATACAAGTGATAATTGGAATTTTAGTATATGGAATAATGCTAATTATTTTAAAAGATAAATTTTTATATCAAATTATTGATAAGATAAAAAATAAGATTAATGAAGGCAAAAAAAATATATAATATATAGGAGCAAAAATGACAATAAAAGATATTATAAAGAAAATCTTAAAAAAAAGTGGATTGTTTGAAAAAATTAAATATCTAAAAAAGGAAAATGAAAAAAGAAAAAAATTAACCAAAAAATATATATTTGAAAATAAAATGAAAAATCAAGATAAATTATGCATAATACTTGCAGGATATAAAGATTATTTGTGGGATATAGTTTTTAAAAGAATAAAAACTTTTATTCCAGAAGATATTGATGTATGTATATTGTCTAGCGGAAAATATATAGAAGAACTTTCAAATATTGCTAAAGAAAATAATTGGTCTTACTTAAGTACGAAAAGAAACAATGTTTCATTAATACAAAATGTAGCGATAAAACAATTTAAAAATGCAAAATACATATATAAAATAGATGAAGACATGTTTATAACAAAAAATTTCTTCCAAACATTAATGAAAACTTATAATGACTGTACAAAAAATGGAGAATATAGAGTTGGATTTGTAGCACCAACTATACCAATAAACGGATTTGGAAATTTATTGGTTCTAAAAAGATTTAATTTAGTAGAAAAATATGAAGAATTATTTGAAAAACCAATTTATTCTACTGGAAGAGATTTAATGATAGAAACTAATATAAAAACAAATGAATTTATGTGGGGAAGTGGAAATTTTTTACCTAATATAGATGAGATGAATGCCATAGTACAAGATGATAAATTTGAATATGTAACCTGCCCTATAAGATTTAGTATAGGAGCTATTTTATTTACAAGAAAACTGTGGGAAGATATGGAAATGTTTGATGTACCTTCAGGACCAGGTATGGGGAATGATGAGGAAAAATTATGCACATATTGTATGTGCAATTCTAAAGCAATTATTGTATCAAAAAATACAATAGTAGGACATTTAGCTTTTAAAATGCTAAATGAAAAGATGAAAGATTATTTCAATAAAAATAAGAACATTTTTGAAATACATAATTAAAAAATATATAGTAGAGGGATAATAAATGAAAATAAAAAACATTATAAAAAAATGTCTAGGCAAAAGAGTACAAATAAAATTAAACTATTATAGAAAACTATATAGAAATGATAGTAGAAAATCTTTAAAAAAATTTTTAAAAATAAAATTATACAAATCAAAAAATATAGCCAAGTCAATAAAAAAATTATTATCAAATGTGCAACTTAGTGATTTAGAACCAAACAATAAATTTTATTATAGTATAGATATTTTTAAAATAATAGACACAAATATTGAAAATTTATCAATAGACTATAATAGAATTTTAAATTATTCACTAAAAGATTATAAAGAAAAACTAAAAGCCAATATTATAGACGAAAAATTTTATAAAGATGAAATAAATACGATTGAAAGTATTGAATTTCTAATAGATAGAACAGTAAAAAAATTACAAGATGATAAGTGCGATGAAAACATAATTAATAATATAAAGAATATTAAAGATAAAAAGGCAAATAGTTTATATGAAGCTTTACAAAGAATATTATTTTTTAATCAATTGTTATGGCAAACAAGTCATAAATTAAACGGATTAGGAAGATTAGACATAATCCTTTATCCATATTATAAAAAAGATATAGAAAATGAAATTATAAATGAAGAAGAAGCAAAAAATTTAATAAAAGAATTTCTAACTACTCTACATAAATATTATGAAAGAAAAAGCAATGTGCTATTAGGAGATACAGGTCAGATTATTGAATTAGGTGGAAAAGACAAAAACGGAAAATATCAATATAATGAATTAACATATATTTTCATAGAATTAACAAAAGAACTACAATTACCAGATCCTAAAATATTACTAAGAGTATCTTCTGAAACTCCAAGAGATTTAATTGAAACATCTTTGAAATGTATACAAACAGGAATTGGGTGTCCTCTTTTTGCTAATGATGATGTTGTTATAGATAAGTTAATTAATTTTGGATATGAAAAAGAAGACGCATATGAATATGGAACATCAGCATGTTGGGAGCCATTTATAATTGGAAAGTCATTAGATCAAAATAATTTAAAAAGTATAAATTTTTTACAACCATTTGAAAACTTGTTAGAAGTAGAAAATGTAGAAGATATAAAATCAACTCAGCAATTAGTAAGTTTATATAAGAAATATTTAGAAGAATATCTAGATAATTTTATAAAAGAGATAGAAAATAAAAAATTCAATGATGATCCAATATTATCATTATTTACAGATGATTGTATAGAAAAAAATTTAGATATATCAAAAGGTGGAGCAAAATATAATCATTATGGCTTTACTGGAGTAGGATTATCTAATTTAATAAATTCTATAAAAAATGTAGAAATAATTATATTTAAAAATAAAGAAATGTCATTTTCAAATTTAAATGATGCTAGAAAAAATAACTATGAAAATAATGAAGAATTAATAAACAAGTTAAAGAATCAAAAAATTAAATATGGAACAGATTATGAAGAAATAATCAATATTACAAATGATATAATAAAATACACAACTCAAGTAATTAATAAATATAAAAATCCATTAGGCGGAAAATATAAATTTGGATTAAGTGCTCCAAGTTATATTGACTGTTCTAAAAATTTTCCAGCATCTTTTGATGGAAGAAAAAATGGAGAACCATTTGGTGTACATATATCAAGTAGTATAGAAAACGGATATACAGAACTAATTCAATTTGCATCTAAATTAGATTATAATGAGAATAGATTTAATGGTAATGTTGTTGATTTTATTGTATCACCTAGTTTTATAGAAAATAACTTTGATAAATTTGTAGATTTTATAAAATTAAGCATACAAAATGGATTCTTTGAAATGCAAATGAATGTAGTAAGTAGTACTACACTTATAGAAGCTAGAAATAATCCTGAAAAATTTCCAAATCTTATAGTTAGAGTATGGGGCTTTAGTGCATATTTTAATGATTTGCCTGATCAATACAAAGATTATTTAATAGAAAGGGCATTAAAAAGTGAAAATAATAGTTAGTAATATACAAAGATTCTGTCTTCAAGATGGACCAGGAATTAGGACTATAGTATTTTTTAAAGGTTGCAATCTTAACTGTCCATGGTGCTCAAATCCTGAAAACATAAATCCAAATATGGAAAGCTACAGAGAAAATAATGAAATTAATACCTATGGTTATGAAATTAGTTTAGAAGATTTAGAAAAAGAAATACTAAAAGACCAGTTGTATTATAAAAGCGGAGGAGGAGTAACATTTTCTGGAGGAGAGTGTTTATTACAATTTGAAAAGATTGAAGAACTATTAAAAAGACTTAAAGAAAATAGAATAAATATATGCATAGAAACAGCTTTATCAGTGCCACAGAAATATGTAGATATAGCAGTTAAATATGTAGATGAATTTATAATTGATATTAAAATATTAGATGAAGATAATATAAACAAAATCAATGGAAATGTACAATTATATTTGAATAATATTCAAGAAGTTTTTAAAAACAATAAAAAAGTTATATTTAGAATTCCATTGGTTCCAAACTATATATTAACTGATAAAAATATGAAAAAGATAATAGAATTTATAGAACAATATAAACCTTCAAAGGTAGAGTTATTTAAGATACATAGATTAGGAGAGAAAAAATATAAAACTTTAGGAAAAATAATGCCAGAATTTGAAGAAGTTAACGATTATATAATAAATGAAATCGAAGAAAAAATAAAAAGCATAGATGTAGATGTAGAATATATTAAAATATAAATGGAGACAAAAATGAAAAAATATGATTATTTAGTAGTAGGCTCAGGTTTATTTGGAGCAATATTTGCATATGAAGCAAATAAGAAACAAAAGAAATGTCTAGTAATAGATAAAAGATCTCATATTGCTGGAAATATATATACAGAAAATATAGATGGAATAAATGTACATAGATACGGAGCACATATATTTCATACAAGTAATAAAGATGTATGGAATTATATAAATCAATTTGCAGAATTTAATAGATACACAAACTCTCCAGTTGCAAGGTATAAAGATGAAGTGTATAATATGCCATTTAATATGAATACATTTAATAAAATGTGGGGAGTATTTACGCCTAACGAGGCAAAACAAAAAATTGAGCAAGAAAAGGAAGAAGCTAAAATACTAGAGCCTAAAAACTTAGAAGAACAAGCAATTAGTTTAGTTGGAAAAACAATCTATGAAAAACTAGTAAAAGGTTATACAGAAAAGCAATGGGGAAAAAGAGCAACAGAACTTCCAGCATTTATAATAAAAAGATTGCCTGTTAGATTTATATATGATAATAATTATTTTAATGATTTATATCAAGGAATACCAGTAGGTGGTTATACACAAATTATTGAAAAAATGTTGAAAGGCATTGATGTAAAACTTAATTGCAACTATTTTGATAATAAAGAAGAATTAGACAACATAGCAGAAAAAATAGTATTTACTGGACCAATTGATAAGTTCTATGATTATAAATTTGGAGAACTTGAGTATAGAAGCTTAAGATTTGAAACAGAAAAATTAAATATAGAAAATTATCAAGGAAATGCAGTTGTAAATTACACAGAATATGAAGTTCCTTATACTAGAATTATAGAACATAAACATTTTGAATATGGCAAGAGTTTAGGAAATATAGCACAAGGACAAGCAAAAGAAGAAACAATTATAACAAGAGAATATCCTGATAAATGGAATAAAGAAAAAGAGCCATATTATCCAATAAATGATGAAAAAAATAATGAATTATATGAAAAATATAAAAAATTATCTGAAAATGATAAAAATGTTATTTTTGGTGGAAGATTAGGACAATACAAATATTATGACATGGATAAAGTAATTGAAGCAGCACTGCAAACAGCAAAAGAGGAAAAATTAATAGATTAAAAAGTATGTAAAGTAGTAGTCTAAAAAATAGATTATGAAATAACATATAAAAAACAGAGAAAGGAGAAATAATATGAAATACGTTTGCACAATTTGCGGTCATATATATGATGACTCAGTAGAAGATGTAAAATTTGAAGACTTACCAGATACATGGGTATGCCCAGTATGTGGAGTTGGAAAAGATATGTTCCAAGCAGTTCAAGAATAATTATGATTTATTTTAAAATATTATAAAAATGAAAATACAATATTTTTGTTTATTTCTAATACTTTTAAATTGTAATTTTGAAAAATGCTTGATTTTTAATAAAAAATATGTTACACTAATCATTGTTACTGCAAAGTAAAATAATTATAATGAATATCAAAGTAGGAGAGTAAAAAATGACAGTATTAAAGTATATATTATTGGCAATATACATAGTAATATGCATAGCATTAATTTTAATTACAACAATGCAATCTAAGGATAGTAGTAATTCAGCAGAAGACACTTATGAGAACCCAAGTTCTAATAAGTATTATCAAAAAAATAAAGGAAGAACAAAAACTGGTAAAACACAAAGAAATACTATAGTATTAGGAATAGTATTTGCAATTTTAAGTGTTATTACATCAATTGTATTTGTTTTATAGTAAAATGCCTATATTTTAATACTACTATATAGGTTATGATAGAAACGTGCATATTAAAAAGCACGTTTTTTTATACATTTAATAAAATTTAGTGAGGTTAAAATGGAAACTTTACAAGGAACATATATGTCAAACCAAAGAGGTTTTGGATTTGTAAAAATAGAGGGACAAAGTTCAGATATTTTCATAGCAAAAGAAAACAGTAATACAGCAATGGATGGAGATGTAGTAAATATAATTTTGCTTGACCAAACTCATGGTACACATATAGAAGGAAAAGTAATAAAAATAATAAAGAGAAAGATTAGCCAAGTTGTAGGTACTTTTAAAAAGAGTAGAAATTTTGGCTTTATTATTCCTGACAAAAATGAGAAAATAGAAGATATATTTATATCAAAATCTAAATGGGGTAAGGCAAAGAATAATCAAAAAGTAGTAGTAGAGATTACTAAATATCCAGAAAAGGGCAAAAAAGCAGAAGGAAAAATTATAGAGATATTAGGCTACAGTGATGAAGCAGGAGTAGATATGCTCTCTATAATAAAAAGCTTTAATTTACCTTATGAGTTTCCAGATGAAGTTTTAAAAGAAGCAAAAAAGGTTTCAAAAGAAAAAATTACTCCAGAAGGAAGGCTAGATTTAAGAAATGTAGAAATGTTTACAATAGATGGAGAAGATGCAAAAGACTTAGATGATGCAGTAAATGTTGTGAAAAATGAAGATGAAACATATACTTTAGGTGTTCATATTGCAGATGTAAGCCACTATGTAAAAGAAGGAAGTCTTTTAGATAAAGAAACAATTTTAAGAGGAACAAGTGTATACATGCTAGATAGAGTTGTGCCAATGCTTCCAGTAGAACTATCAAATGGTGCTTGTAGCTTAAATCAAAAAGAAGACAGATATGCAATATCATGTATAATGCAAATAGATAAAAATGGAAAAGTAATAAGCTCAGATATAAAAAAGTCAATTATTAAAGTTACTAAGAGGATGAACTATCATGATGTTTTTGACATTATAGAAGGAAAAAATGAAAAAGTTTTAAAAGAAAATGAACAATACATTTCACACTTTAATAATATGAAGGAACTAGCATTAATATTAAAACAAAGAAGAGAAAAAGAAGGATATTTGTCTTTAGATATACCAGAAAGTAAGATAACGCTTGATGAATATGGCTATCCAATAGATATAAAGCCTTATGATTTAAATTTTGCAAATGAAATAATAGAACAGTTTATGCTTACAGCAAATGAGACTGTAGCAGAAAGATTTTATTGGTTAAAAGCACCATTTATTTATAGAGTGCACGAAAAGCCAGATGAAGAAAAGATAACAGAATTAAATAAGTCTCTCTATAACTTTGGATATAGAATAAAAGGTAAAAAAGATGATGTAAAACCTAAAGCATTTCAAACAGTTTTAGAAGATGTAAAAGGAAAAGAAGAAGAAGGTGTTATATCAAATTTATTACTAAGAGCATTAAAAGTTGCGAGATACGAAGCGGAAAATAAAGGACACTTTGGAATAGCAAGTAAATATTATTGCCATTTTACATCACCAATAAGAAGATATCCTGACCTTTTTATCCATAGAATTATTAGTAAATATTTAGAACTAAATTATAATGTAGAAGAAAATTTGCAAGCAAAATATAATAAACAAGCGATAAAATATGCTGATATATCTTCAGAACGTGAACTAAATGCAACTAAAGCTGAAAGAGAAAGTGAAGATATGAAAAAGGCAGAATATATGGAAGGCAAAATAGGAGAGGTATATGAAGGAATAATATCTAGTGTAACTAAATTTGGAATATTTGTAAAACTAGAAAACACAGTAGAAGGACTAATACGATTTGAAAATTTAGAAGACGACTACTATATATATGATGAAAATACAAAATCAATTGTAGGAAAGCACTTAAAAAAAGTGTATAAATTAGGAGATAAGATTGAAGTAGAAGTAATAGATGCTAATAAAGAATTAAGAAGGATTGACTTTAAAATTAGTTATCATGTATAATATTTTTACATATCTTTGCGAGTAAAAAATAAAAAATTTAGCTAGGAGGTATAAGGATGAAAAAAATAAAAACTTTATTAATTCTAACTTTGATGATTGTATGTTTACCACTTACAGCTTTAGCTGCTGAAGGTATAACATTAGATATAAATAAAACAAATTTAGAAGTAGGAGATGAAGTAACAGTAAGTGCTAAAGTATCAAGTGATTTAGATGCTTATGCATTAATTGCTACTTTAAAATATGATACAAACGTTTTTGAAACAATAGATGATTCTAATTTTGTAGTCCAAGATACATCAAGCATTAATTATAGCCAAAATACTAACAAATTTGGAATAATCAATAAATCTGGTAAAGTGAGCACGGGAGGAACCCTTTTTACTGTAAAATTAAGGGTTAAAGATGATGCAAATGTAGGAAATACAAATATTGCTTTAACCAATATTTCTTATTCAAGTGGTACTGGAAAAAAGACTTTAGATATGGTGTCTACTAAGGTATTTGTATCAAGAGATGCCAAAGAAGGAGAGACTATTCCAATACAAAATGAAAATATAGTAACTGAAGATGTGGAAAATGAAGTAAAAGCAGTTTCTAATGTTCCTGTTATGAGTACTCTTCTAGTAGCAATAGTCATTTTATTGGCAAGCATTATATATATAAAATTAACGAAAAAAAGCGTAAAATCTTTTTACTTTTTAATTGCTTTAGAAACTGTATTAATAATTACCGAATCTGCTTTAGTTATTGGAAATATTAATAAAAAAGATGTTAATAAAGATGGTATAAATGATTATAATGATGCAGAAGAAATTATTAAATATTTAATTAATATTGAAGGAACTGATGAAGACTTAAATTTATTTGATGGTAATAATGTAAATAGCACTAACAATAATAATGTAGAGCAAACTCAATCAAGTGTGTCTAGTAGCAATAGTAATTCTAATAATAGACAAAATCAAACAAATCAATCTAATAGCAATAGTTCTAACAATAACAAGGTAACAAATGGTTCTAGTAGTAACAAACAAACTCAAACAAATTCAAACGGTGGCAATTCTAATTCAAACAATGGGAATGCTAATTCTAACGTAAATAATGAAAGTGCTAATTCTAATACAAATAATAACGAAAATAATGGCAATGCCAATTCAAATGCAAATAGTAGAAATTCTAATGCAAATAATGGCAATGCTGATTCTAATACAAATAACAACCAAAATAATGGCACAAATAATAATACAAATAACAACACAAGCTCTGATAAAAATACTAATACAACTACAAATGATGATAATGAAAATAACAATGAAACAGTTGAACCAAATCCACCAAATAAAGAAGATAAACCTTCAGAAGATTTTGACGTCAATAATGATGGAAATGTTGATATAGATGATGCAGGACAGTCAGCTGAAGATACAACTAATAAGTCAAAAGTAATTTTAAAAGAAAAAATTGAGGAAAATAGTTCATATAGTCAAAAAGGTGATATAAATATTAAATTTACAGCAGATATTACACCTGTTGGTACTAAAATCACTGAAGCAAAAATAAATAGCGAATATTATGAAACAGCATTAGAAGGTGATGTTTATACTGCTAAAATAAATAATATAGAAAAAGCTGGTAAACACTCATTTAACATTGAAGAGGTAGTTTTAGATAATGGTAAAAAAGTAAATACAAATTTAAAAATTGAAAAAGATATCTTAAAAGATGCACCTTACATCAATAAATTTAATTTAGATGACCAAAAAGGAACTTTAAGTTTTGATGTAATAGACGAAGAAGATGCATTTATTGATGGCACAGTAACCATTAAAAGAGATGAAGACTTAGTTAAGACTGAGAAAGTTAAATCTAAAGATTCAACAGTTATAACAAATATTCCAATAGAAGATGATGAAACATATTTAATTGAAATAATTGGAAAGTATGATCTTGATAGTGATAAAAATGATCAAAAAAATGTTTACAATACAGCATTGTTTTCTCATACATTTATGATTGGAGGAGACTATAATTTCAATTTAACTGATGCAAGTATTACTGATGTTGTTAAAACTGAGGAAACACCAGTTTTAAAATTTAGAAGTTCTAATACTAAAAACAAAATAATTGAAAATGCAAATTTGAAAAATGATGGTGAAGTTATTTCAAATTGTGAAGTTACAAAATTAGATAATGATAATTATGAAATAAATCTTAATGGTGCAAAAATGACACCTGGTATTCACACAATTACACTTGATAGTGTAAATATGGATACATTAAAATCATTTACAAATAAGCAAGATTTTAATGTTAACTCTTTAACTTATACTGTACTAAAAGATGCGCCTTCAGTTGAAAATCTTACAGTATCAGATAAAAGCAGTGAGAAAAAGATTAGTGCACAATTTAAATTAATTGATAAAACACAAGCTATCACAAAATTAACAGTAGCTTTAGTAGATTCTGCAAATAGAATAGCAGGAAAAACAGAAATAGCAACTGAAAGTCTTACAGACAAAGAAAACATTAAAACAGAAGTGCCATATGGAAATAATACTGATGGTCGCTTCAAAGTTAAAGTTTTAGCAAATTATGAACTTGCTGATAAATATGTATATACAGACGAAAGCTTAGCAGAAAAAGAAATTCTAACACATAGTGAAGAAGACATTTCAATAGAAAGCATATATGTAGTAGATAACAGTAACAAACAAATAGATAGTTATGCTAAAAAAGGTCAAAAAGATTATCAAATTTTCTTTAAAGTAAATGTAAGTCAAAAGATTCAAAATTTAGCTGTTGCAAATCATGGCAATGGTAGAGCATATGGAAGAGTATCTGCAATAAATATAAATGGATTAAATTATCCAGCAAGTCAAGTAGGAAAAAATGATTTTACTTCAAAAGTATTTCTAACTATACCAGAAGAATCTGGAGTTATAGAATTAAAGGCAAATAGAGTAGAACTTGCAAGTGATGGATATTACAAAATATTTAATGATTATTTCTCAGTACCAGAAAAAACTATGAAAATAGAGGTATTAAAAGATGCACCAAAAATTGAAAATCTTTCTGTAAGTGAAAATTACGAAAATAGCAGTAGTACATTTAACTTTAATGTAGTACTAGATGAAAAAGAAAAAGCAGATGGCTTTACAGATGGTATTGTTGAGTTAAATGGAAAAACTCAAGAAATTCATAGTGGAGAAAATTCTGTAACATTTACAGGTATTGAAAAAGATAAAACTTTTGATTTAATATTTAAAGGCAGTTATGACTTAGATACAGATGAACTTAATACAGTAGACGGAGCTGACAAAAATCAAACCCAAAATGGTGTGATATATAAAGTTAAATATGGTTTATATAGTGATAAAAAATATGAAAATATTGCACTAGATAAATGTGAAGTTTTAAGTGAAAAGAATAATAAATATTTTGAAAAAAATGAGAAAATAAAACTTAACTTTGACATCACTGGAATAGATGAAGATTTAGGAGCAGTAGCCAAAAAAGTAGTTATAGATGATAAAGAATATGATATATCTAAAACAGATGATATATATAGCTTGTTATTAGATGGATATAGCAGTTCAGGTAAAAAAGAAATAACTATTACAGATATTATTTTAGACAATGGAAGAGAAGTAAAATTAGCTACACCTTATACTTTCGAATTTGAAGTTTTAAAAGATATTGTAAAAATAACAGACTATGGATTTGAAGACTTAGGCAGTTCTATAGATACATTATTAGATATAAAAGATAGTGATAATTCTTTGGTTGGTAATGTAAAAATAGAAATAAAAGATGAGCACAATAAAATTTTATACAATGATATTTTCAAAGATGATATAACATTTGAGAAAACTGAAAACACTGTACGTTACTATATTACTGTAACAGCTGATTATGATAGAGATATTGACAAAAATAAAAATAGTGAAAATTATAATGAAAATGTAATCTTATTAGATGAGGTTATGTCTTTAGATGAAAATGCGATAGAATTTAAAAATATTACAGATATTAATTTATATAAAGTTGTAAATAATAAAGGATATGATGAAATAAAACTTATTGACGAAGTTGATGTTGAAGATATAAAAACTAATAAAGACAGTTATTTCGTAGAAGTTAAAATGGATTCTTTACCTACATCTGAAGCAAAAATAAGTGAAGTTATAATTGAAGATGATACACTAATTTTGCTACTTGATTATAAATTTACAACAATAGATAATACTCATGCACCTGAAATAATTAGAATAAATTATGGAATTATAAAAGATGGAAAAGCTAAAAACAACTATCATCCATATTCTGCATTTACTGAATTAATTGAAGAATTAAATAGCGGAAATAATGTAACTTTAACAAAAGATTATGATGCAAGTAGCATAAGCACAAGTGAAAATACTTATATTACAAGTGATTATGCAGGAACTCTTAATGGTAATGGACACACTATAAAAAATCTATCAAAACCTTTATTTAATAAAATAACAGGAAATGTTGAAAACTTAAAGCTTGTAGATATTAGTTTAAGCTCAAACGGTCAAGGAGCTTTAGCAAATACAACTGAAGGAGCTACTATCAAAAATGTTTTAGTTGATAAATTCTATAAAAGTGGAACAAACACTGATGGAAATGGATCTTTAATAGGAATTGCTAAAAAATCTGCAATAGAAGGCTGTCGCTCAACAAATGTAAACCAACATATCACAGGTAGTCAACAGCAAAATAGTATATTTATAGGAAGAACAGAAGATGGTACTACTGTTAAAAACTGTTATGCACAAGGTACTTTGCAAGGTGGATGGAACTATACAAATGCCTTCATAGGAAATGCTTTATCAAGTACAATTACTAATAATTATGTTAGTGCAACAATTAATGCATCAGGATATAATGCTAATTTCGCAGATGCATACAATAACAAAGCAACTGTATATGAAAATAATATATGTATCGGACCAAATAGCTTTAGTGGCAGTTATAGAGAATTAAAAAATAATTATATTTGCCCATCAGATAATAGCAAAAAAGAAGAAGCTGGAGTTGAATATATAACTCAAGAAGAAATTACAGAAAATCTATTTAAAGAAGAAGCAAAATTTGATGAAAGTATTTGGAGCATAAAAGAAACTTCTTATAACAATTTACCAATATTAAATATTGAAATTGAAGAAGATAAATATAGTGATATACCAGATTATGATGAATCTTTAAGCAAATTATATAACAATTTGATGAAATTAATGCCTTACTATAATATGCAAAAAATTGTTGATACTGCAAAATCTGTTACAGATACTAATTTATTAAATAAAGAAATTAAATATATTTTACCAGTAGATAAAAATGGAAGTATAGTAACTTATTTAACTACAAGCAATACTAATAAAATAAGTAAATTAAAAGTAATATTTACTGATGATACTAAATGTGAATATGATGTTAAATACGATAAAATGTATGATATGGTTGCAACATATAGAATTAATAATTTAGGAATTGATTACAACTACAAACATTATGTAATTAATAGCGAATCTCAACTTGTAAGTAATATAGTTAATTATTTAAATGGATTGGATTATACAACCAACTTAGATATATTAACAACAAATGCAAGTTCTAGATTATACAGAGATTGTTATAATGAAGTAACTAAAAAAGAATTAAAAGATTTTGTACTAAAATATTTGTCAAACAGTAATTATACTAATACAACAAACGATAATAATATTAACAATTATCTTGAAAGAGAAATTAAAAAAGATAAAAGAATAGAAAAAGTTTTATATACTTATAATTATTTTAGAAGATTCTATGATTTAGACGTAGATGGCATGAAAATATATGACTTTGTAATGTTTAATATGGACTGCTTTGATGAAAAATTAACACCTGAAAAAATAGCAGATTTATATTTAACAGATAAAACAGGAGCTAGTTTCGATACAGCTAGAACAAATTCAAGCTATATAAGTCTTTTAAGTAATTATACAAAACTTGATACTTTACCTAAATTTTTAGAATATATAGTAACTAAATTTAGCAATCATGATATGAGTAAATGGACACATAATCAATTTAAAGGAATAATCACAGAATTTGGAGTAGATGGCCATCCAGAGATTAAGTATACTTTATGGGATCACTTTATCTCAACGACAAATGATGAAATTTTAAGACAATTCTTACCTATGATGACATTACCTGAAACTGCAGCTTATGTAATATCTAGTCCAGTACAATATGCAATAGGTGCTCAAAGAACTTATATGAAAAATCCTAATGACCCAGAAGAAGTAAAACAATTTATGGAAAAACTAAGCAAATACACAACAAGGATGAAAAGATATTTCGAAACAACATATGCTATATTAGCAGATGCAGATATACTTAATAATGCGCTTATATATCATATAGATAAAAGAACAACTAAAACAGAAACAGGAGGATCTGTATTTAATACACAATTTACAACAACAGAACCATTTCATAAAAACTTCGTTGAAGCAACAGGCCTTTGGTCAGCAGCTGCAGGCGTAAATGCAGCAGCATGGGGACCACGTCTAGAGTGGCAAGTTGCAGGAATACTTGATAGTACACTTGCAGAAGAAGGAAAAAATGACACATCACATGTAACATTTAGAACTTGGTCTCATGAATCAGCTCACTTAATAGACTCAAAAGTTTTCCTAAAAAATAATGGAAGAAGATTTGATGCTGGTGGTGAAGACTATGCTGATGCGTTCTTTATGCAAGCATTTGAAGAATTTGGAATAGTAATGAACTTATCAATGAGATTTAATACAGATGTCAAAGTAGGAACAAACTTTACTGTTGATAGAATAAATAGTAAAGACAAAATACAAGACTATTATAGAAAAGTTTTTGAAACTATATATTTAATGGATTATATTGAAGCACAAGCATTTTTGGAACTTGATTTAGAAGAACAAAAAGCAGTCGCAGTTCAAGCATCTTATCCAAATGAAAACGAAAAACTTCCTAATGGAAAAACATATTCAACTGATGAATATGCAAAATATCGTGCTAGACAAACAACTAGATATACAAGATTAAATTCAATATCTGGATTTAATACAAAATTAAGTACAATAAATGATTTAATTGATAACAAAATTCAATTAAGATCAGGAGCAGTTTCAATTCAAACACTTGGAGATAATAGATATGGAGGAGAAGGATTTAACGTAGTTCATTGGTATCAACCAAGCAATCCAGATGGTAGACCTGATTCATATTCATTGAAATGGCTAAGTTATGAAATGTTAGGATATAAAGGCTATGACAAAGGTTTAGTAGAATATGCAAGTAATATAAATTATGAGCGTCGCCCAATTTATTCAAGTTTTGAAAAACCTGAAAATGGAACAACAGATGTTAACTACAAATCTGATAAAATGGCTCTTGAAAAGATTTCAGATGGAGAATATTCAGACTTTGATACTTATAAAAAAGCAAGATTTGCTGAAGTTGCAGAAAAATTAGAAAGACTTGATACTACTATAAATGTAAAAGAATATGTACAAAAATTCTATGAAGCATTGAAAAAAGATGCTGAATTAGCAAAAAGTAATGAAAAAACTGAATTAACAAATTCAAGTGCATTAAGAAGTGAAATTTACTATACATTAAAGAATAAAACTGATGACTTCAGAGATGAAATTTATAAAAGTACAAAACAACAAGATGTATCTAATTTAAAAGTAGATAAAGATGAATAAAAAAATAGACCAGTTTGCATTAGCAATCTGGTCTTTTTTTGTAACTATTTAGTTTCCATTATCAAATAGCTAGAAGATAAATTACTTCTAATATCAGCTTTAAAAAATGCATCTTGATATTTATTTAACCAATCATATTCAGTCCAAGAGTTCCAAGTTAGAAAATGCTTAACAGCATATTTTCCAAATTTACATATATCAGACTGGAACTCTTTTGATGTCTTATAAAGATAATTATTTATATGAGCTAGAAAGTAAGAATTTGCATATTCTTCAATAAGCTTTTTATTTTCAGTTGTCATATAATTAGCACTTTGAGAAGAAGTAAGAAGCTTCATTTGCAAATCTACATTACATTTTATATATGGAGTACCATTTAATATTTGTACAGAATTCTTAGATTTTGCACTATAAATATATAAAGATATAAAATCAGAATCATTAAAAGGACTAGGAATATTTACAGTAGCATTTTGAAAATTATTACTTAAAATAAGATGAATAATTGTTTCTAAACCACTTAATTCTCCAATTAATTTATCTTCTTTAAAAATTGCAAGACCAAGATTTTCAATATTTTTTTGATTATTCTCATCTGATTCTTTTGCAGTATATTCTTTATCATTTAAAGAAGAATCAGTTCCACTAACATTGTTTGATTCAAGACCATTAACGCTTCCTAAAATCGCATAAGGAGAACCAAATGTATCAGACAAGTCACAGAAAAAATCCTTTAATGTTACAGCTTCTGTATAACTTGTATTTTTTTCTGATGATGTTTCTAAACTAAAATATTTAGCAGCAACTTCATCAATAACAGATTTTGAATTTTCTAAAAAATAATTAGCACCACATTTTGAAATTAATATGTTGCAAGTTGGCCTTATTTCAACATTATTTTTTAAGCTATATATATAATTTCCTATTCCTTTTGAAGCAAGTTCTTCTGAAAAAATTAGATATTTGCAATGAGTCATATTAACTTTTTTACTTAAATAACTATTAAGAAGACTTACCCCAATATCAAAGCTATTACACTCAACAGTATTTATAACAGAAGAACTTGATTCTGAAGATTCACTATCACTACTTTGTTCTTTAGCAGAAGTTGGCATATTAATTTGAAAACTAATTTTTAAATCACTATTTTCTCCAACATCAAAACCAATAGCAACAACATAAGCAAGTTCATCAATAGAATTAACACCGTTTGCCATTTGAAATAGAGAAAAATATAATAACAAGTCCCAGTAATACTATTAAAAAGTTTCTAGCTTTCATTAAATTTAATCCTTTCTTAATTATTAATTTTTATAATAGATTTTCTAGTTTTTCTTCTTTTTGCCATATAATTATTCTTTTTAAAATATCCAATTAAAAGAATTACAAAGCTATATCCAAATACCAAAAACAAAGATAAATATTTATAAATATGATCTTCAATAAATCTTATTTGTGTAGAGTTTGTTGGAATAAGAGTTGCAATTAATGTCAAAAGTGCAATTATATAAATAATTGGAGAAGAATGTTTTGCATTCCATACTTTTTTATTTATTTTTGTAAGATATGATATGATAACTGAAAGATAAGATAAAAAGGCAAATATCCATACTAAAATAAATAAAGCGTCAGTTCTTTCAAAAAATTTTCCAAGTTTTATTGCTCTTGTACTCATATAAACAGACAATGTTTCTGTACCAGTTGTTAGAAAAGGAAATAAGAAAAGCAAAGATGCTACACTTAAAAGTAAATATAAACTTGAAAGTATAATTGAAGCTATTCCAACTTTTTTATAGTCTTTTTCATTTCTCAAATTTGGTTTTATCAAATACAAATATATTAGTCCTGCAAAGGCATATATATTTAATATTCCTGAAAAGAAAGTTTCATTTATTCCTTTTCCCATTATTGGAAATATCCTTTGAAAATCAACATGACTAAAAGATGCAGCAAATACAATAACAACAGCAATTAAAACTACAAATACAATTAATGTATTAACTTTTACAACATTTTTAAATCCTATTTTATTAACAATAACGGCAGTTAGCAAAAATATACCAACGATAAATGGTACAACTGCATCTGGAAAATATATTAATTTAAGCATTTCTGAAAAGTCTAAAATTAGTATTCCACATGTAAAAGTTAAAGATAAAGTATATAAAATATTTGTTATGATTTTTAATGTTTTTCCACCAACATATTCTGAAACATCTAAAATATCTTTTCCGGGAAATGAGCTAAATAGTTTATTTACAATCAAGAAAAATATAAATATTAAAAAAGATATATAGAGTACATTAATTATTGCAGAAGACCCAACAGAACTTAGTATTGTGTTTGGAAGGTTAAGTATAATATGTGCAAGTGTTACAATAATTACTAAAAAGGTAGCTTCTATTGCATTTAATTTATCTGAATTCAAGAAAATCTCTCCTTTCAAAAAAATGTGTAAGTTTTTCTAATCTAGCGAGTTAAATTATTTTTACTAAAATCTTTAAGTTTAGATATTTTTATTATTTCTCCACTTCAAGCTAATTTCATCTTGAGCTTTAGGTCTTTTTGTTGCAAGCCATTCATCTCTATACTCTCGTTTCCAAGCAGGCTTAAGAAGATATTTGCTTTTACTTTTTACATTGATTGGAGCATAAGGTGTAAGGTATGGAACTCCAAATGATTTAAGAGAGCAAAGTATAGCTATATGAATAAATAAGCCAACAGCTATTCCTAAAAATCCAGATAAAGCGCCAAGTATTGTGTAAACAAATCTTGCAATTCTTAGGTGAAAGCTAAATGAAAAATCTAAAACTGAAAAAGATGTTATACCAGTAATAGCAACTATAATTACCAAAATAGGAGATACAATGTTAGCTTCAACAGCAGCTTGACCTAAAATCAAGGTACCAACAATTCCGACTGTATTACCTAAATTTGAAGGAACTCTTAAACCAGCTTCACGTATAATTTCAAAAGAAATTTCCATAATCAAAATTTCAACAATAATCATAAATGGTACAGACGACCTTGAAGCAACTATTGAAAACAAGAGGTCTGTGGGCAGAAGTTCACTATGATAAGTTGTAATCGCTATATAAAACCCAGGAAGTAGAAGGGTTAAAAGTACAGAAATAGCACGAATAATTTTAAGTAAGTTTGCAGCAACGTGATTAATATTAATATCTTCTTGAGATTTTAAAAAATCAAAAACAGTAATAGGAACAACTAATACGTAAGGACAGCCATTATAAACAATTACTACTCTACCTTGAAGTAGATATGACACAGCTCTATCAACTCTTTCAGTAGACACAGCTTCTGGAAGAGTAGATGTAATATCATCTTTAATAAATTGTTCAAGTTCTCCAACAGAAGAACAATAATCAACATCAATATTATTAATTCTATACTTGACCTCTGCAACTAAATCATTGTTTGCAATATTTTTTAAATAGCATACAGCACACTTATTTTTATCAATTTTTCCAACAGTCAAATTTTCAATAACTAAATTTTCATTTGATAAATTTCTTCTTATCATAGAAGTATTAGTTCTTAAGTTTTCAACAAAAGCTTCTTGAGAACCTCTTATAATAGGCTCATTTTTTGGCTCTGAAATACTCCTCGTTTCAAACTTTTTAGTAGAAATATCAAAAGCATAATCTAAAGTATCTACAAAAAGTATGCAATTTCCAGAAACTACATCATCTGAAATAGTGTCGAAAGAGTTAACTTTTTCGACATCATTTTGAGGAAGCAGACTATCTAATATATAATCAGTTATATTAAACTTTTTAACTTTTCTAACAGAAATATTATTAGTAATAGCTTTTGATATTACTTGGTCTTCTTGATAAGTATTAGCATTATTTCTCAGCATCAAAGGTTTTAATATAAATTCATTAATAGAATCATTATCAGACATACCATCAATGTATATTAAAAAAGCCTTATATTCCTTATTTCTGACATGAATTAAAAACTCTCTAATTTTAATATCTGAGTTAATTAAAGAGTTAAATCTAGCATTAATGTATTCTAAATTCACATCTAAAGAAGGATATACGTTTTTATTTTTCAGTAAATCCTCAGGAACAGTTTTATTTTCATCACCTTGAGTTGTTTCAGGCAAAACAAAAGAATCAGAAGAATCTACTTCATCTTCAAATAGAGATTTAATTACATTTTTCCAAAAGCTCATAATAAATTTATATATAATCTCCTTTTAATTAAAATTTAATCTTATATTTTGCTAAAAATAGAAAATTTATACATAAAATTTAATTTAAATAAATTATGTAAAATGTAATAAATGATAGCTTGTAAGAATATATTATAATTATGATAAAAGTTTTTAGGATAAGTGATTTAATTAAATATTTTATAAGAATATTGATTCCAATAATTATATTATTAATAATAATGCAAGTTGTATCAAATCAAAATCTAGCAAAACAAGTAGGAAGTACAGTAAAACAAGAAGCTCTTTTTAATTCAATTTCAAGTACAATTACACAAATGGAAGTAGTAAATAAAGAAGAAAACACTAGTAAAAAAGATAGAAGTCTTATTTTTTTGTCAGAATTAGCACTTGCAAGTAATTTAAAAGAATCAGAAAATAAAAATGAAGAACAAGACTTGCAAAGTGAAACAAAAGTAGTAGCAGAAGAAAAAGTAAATGAAGCAAGGACAGATGTAACAACAGAAGTAATAGATAGTGGAGTGAATCCAAGAGTAACAAATAACTATAATGGAATATTAATTAATAATATGTCAGACCACGAATTAACAGATGAAATAATGACTCCAGATGTGGAAGTAAATAAAAGTAAAGTAATTATATATCATACACATACTTGTGAAAGCTATACACCAACAGAAAAATTTAATTATCAAGCAAGTGGAAATTATAGGTCGGTAGATTTGAATTATTCAGTAGCAAGAGTCGGAGACGAATTAGATGCACAATTAAGCTTATTTGGAATTCAGGTAATTCATGATAAAACATATCATGACCATCCAGCATATAGTGGGTCTTATTCAAGATCACTAGTTACAGCACAAAGATGTTTGGAAAATAATCCAGATACAGATATAGTAATAGACTTGCATAGAGATGCAATAGCAGATGCAAGTTATGCACCAAAAGTAAAAATCGGAGACGAATATGCATCACAATTAATGTTTGTAATGGGAGGACTTAATGAAAATTGGGTGCAAAATTTAAAATTTGCAATAAAAGTAATGCAAAAAGCAAATGAATTGTATCCAGGACTTTTCAAACCATTAATCTTAAGAAACTCAGAATATAATCAGCACTTAGCCAAAGGAGGTTGTATAATAGAAGTAGGTGCAACAGGCAATACTTTAGAAGAAAGTATAAATTCAATGAAATATTTAGCCAAAATAATAAATGAACTATAGAAAGTTTTAAAATTTTAATCTTTTTGTATTGAAAATGAAATTATAGTTTGATATTATATAATAGATGATTTTTATACGAAAGGTAAATTTATGAAGTTTCAAAATTTTGCTGTAGTTTTTATAATAATAGTATTACCGATATCTTTAGTATTATCAGTATATACAGGTAATTTAATAACTGTTGCAAATAAACAAGCTGACTATGATGCAATTTTGCTAAATTCAACATATGATTCAGTAAGAGCATATCAAATGAATACATTGCATAATAGTTATGAATCAGCTACTAATTCAAAAGTAAGAGATATAAATGCAGCAATTAATTCTTTTTTCAATAGTTTAGCAGCTGGATTTTCTACTAGTGGATTGGGAAAACAAGAATTAAAAGATTATATACCAGCAATGCTATATACACTTTATGATGGATATTATGTGTATGGTGCATATGATAATATTGCTAGCGTTTCAGATGGAATACAATATAGTACAAAATATGATATTAGTAGAAAAGAATATGGATTAAAACCATATATTTATTATTCATGTGAATACGCAGATAAAAATGGAAATTATGATTTAATAGTAAATTATACATTAGACAATTATATTACAGTAACAGGCTCATATAGAGATATAAATGGAATAATGAGAAATATCGCTCAATCAGGATATTATATAAATTACAATAATATGCAAGTAAATATGCAACCAGATGGTAATCCAGCACGCTTTAGTGATAAAGCAGTTAAATTGTATCCAGGGAAATCTAATGAAGTAGTTATAGGACCAGAAAAATTAGGAGAAAGTATAATTGCATATGATACAAAAATTACAAAAGAATATAATAGAGTAAACTACAACTATTTAGTAGTTAGTGAAACACCAAAATATTTTAACTATGTTTTATATAATAATATAAAATATTATTTAGATGTTGATCATATAGGAGCAGAAGTTGTAAGAGATAATACAAATAATTTAAGCTTTAATATGACATATGATGGATATCCTATATTTTTCTTAGATGGAGATAAAAGAATATATATAAGTAGAAGTACATTTGATGAGCTAAAACAATTTCTTGGTGTAGCAGAAGACAGTGATATGTATAGTAGTGAAGAAGGAGTAGGATGTTATAGAGATGTAAACGCATACTACTATTATTATAGAGCAGTAACATTTAGTAAAAATGTACAACCTGCATTAGAATTAATAAATTTAGGATTATCAGACACAACAGATGAAAATGGAAATACTGTGCAAGTTATAGCATCAAATATACCATATGATGAAAATGGAAACTTAGATTCAAAAAATGTTATAAAAACAGAAACCTATCATACAAGATATACAACAACAATTGATGTTGAAAGTCATGTAAAAAGTACATACTCTAATCCAAAAGTATTTGAATTAAATGATGAAAACGATCCAGAACTAGAAGAATCATCATTTAATAGACATAGACTAGATGTTATTATAAGCTCAATAGAATCAAGCTTGGTATCAACAATAGCTAACTTTAATAGCTATATAGGTGGAACATATGACTATGTAATGCCAGTTTTAACAGAAGAAGATTGGTATAGAATATGTAATAATGTAACAGTAGCATCATTTATGCAAGGATTAACAATAGGAAATTATAAATATTATAGTAGTTATTCAATAGTTGCAAATACAAAGGTAAAAGATTTTGCATCAAAAGAAACAATATATTTGCAAGATGAAAATGAAAATACAGAAGATTATCATAATCCAAGATGTTATGAATATAATGCTGAAATAACTGAAAAACAAAAAAATGGTGAAGATGTAAAAATAAGAGGATATAGAAATATAGAATATGATAGACAAAGTTGCTATGTTCCATCTATGGAAGGAACAGGAGGTAACGGAAAAAATTATTATTATTACTTGCAACAAAATCCATTAGCCTATGAGTGTATTGTTAGTTTAAATAGCAATATTTATACAACTGATGAACTTCTAAATGGAACAGCACAAGATAAAAATCCAATAAATCCAAAAATTAGAAAAGCTTACATTGAAGCTTTGGCAAGAGAAAAAGGAAATGGCTATAAAACATATGGGTTCTTAAATGAAGAATTGCAAATTAAATAGACTAATATATGGACAAAATCAAAAAAATAGAGAAAGTGCTTGACAAATTATATAAAAGAAAGTATAATTAGTAAGTGATTTAGTTAAAAGAGATAAAAGACATATATAAATAAACATTAAGGAGGGATTAAAATGGCACAACCAAAAAGAAGATGGTCAAAAGCAAGAACTCATCTAAAAAGATCAACATGGAAACTAGAGAATAAAAATTTAGTAGAATGTCCACATTGCCATAAATTAATTATGCAACATAGAATATGCCCAAGTTGTGGATACTATGATGGAACAGAAATTATAGCTAAAAAAGCTGAATAAAAAGAAAGAGGTGAATACATTTATGAAGGAAGGATTACACCCAGAATATAATGAAGCAACAATAACATGTGCTTGTGGAAATGTAATGAAAACAAATTCAACAAA
>CANQCW010000003.1 GCA_947591055.1 uncultured Clostridia bacterium
CTTTTATTTTATTGAATTAACCGCTATATTATGCTATATTTTAAGCATATTAAATTTTTATTAAGGTTTTACATTAAATAAATTATTTTCAAAAATGTTTTATTTATTTCTATTTTGTATATACAATGCTAGTTCTTTTAAAAATTCTGCTTTTTCTCCAAATTTATCTAAACTTTTAATTGCTTCTTGAGTTATTTTTTCTAGCCTTTGTTTTGATTCTTGCAAGCCATATTTTGATACATACGTACATTTTTTACGTTTTTTATCATTTCCTACAGGTTTTCCTAGAATTTTCTCGTCTCCTTCTTCTGACAATATATCATCTTTTATTTGAAATGCTAATCCAATTTTATCTGCATAATTTGATAATTCTTGAAGTTCTTCTTCACTTGATTGTCCTAATATTGCTCCCATTCTAACACATAGCTTGAGTAGTGCTCCTGTTTTATTTATATGTATATAATCTAAGTATTCTGTTGATATTTCTTTTCCCTCATATTCTGTATCTATATATTCTCCTGCTATCATCCTATCTACTGCAAGAGAAAATTCATTAAATATTTTTAACTTTTCTTTTAATTCTTCTTGTACACTTTTTTGTAATTCTTCACTAATTACTATATAAGCAGAGTTTAATAGTCCATCTCCTGCTAAGATTGCTGTAGCTTCATTAAATTTTTTATGATTAGTTTGTCTTCCATGTCTAAAATCGTCATTATCTATTCCTGGTAAGTCATCATGTATAAGAGAAAAATTATGTACCATTTCAATTGCTACTGCATAAGGCATACATTTTTCTATATCATTTTTAAATAGTTGATATGTTGCTATTACAAGTATTGGTCTTAATCTTTTTCCTCCTCCCATCAAACTATATTCCATAGATTTATTTAATGTTTCTTCTATACATTTATCTTTTCTTACATATTTGTCTAATTCCTTTTCTACTATTTCTTGATACTTTTTTAACTCTGCTTTAAAATCCATTTAATTCCTCCATTTAACTTTTTGTTTATACTATCATAAAAGAAAGTGATTAGCAACCACTTTCTTTTATGCTTATAATTATTCTAATTCAAATGCACCAGTATATAATTTATAATATGTTCCTTTTTGTGCTATTAATTCGTTATGGTCTCCTCTTTCAATAATCTTTCCATGGTCTAAAACAATAATTGCTTTTGAATTTCTTACAGTTGACAATCTATGTGCTATTACAAATACTGTTCTTCCATCCATTAATTTATCCATACCATCTTGAACAATTTTTTCTGTTCTAGTGTCTATACTTGATGTTGCTTCATCTAATATCATAACTGGTGGATCATTTATTGCTGCTCTTGCAATTGCTAATAATTGTCTTTGACCTTGTGATAATACCCATCCATCTCCTGATATAAATGTATCATATCCATCTGGAAGTCTTGTTATAAAATCATGTGCATTTGCTAATTTTGCCGCTTCTATTACTTGTTCATCTGTCGCATCTTTTGCTCCATATTTTATATTGTCCTTTATTGTTCCTGTAAATAAGTTTGTATCTTGAAGTACCATACCAAGAGAACGCCTTAAGTCATCTTTTTTGATTTTATTTATATTTATTCCATCATATCTAATTTTACCATCTTCTATATCATAGAAACGATTTAATAGATTTGTTATTGTTGTTTTTCCTGCTCCTGTTGCTCCAACAAATGCTATTTTTTGGCCTGGTTTTGCATACAAACTTATATCATGTAATACTAAGTTATTTTCTTCATATCCAAAGTCAACATCAAATAGTTCAATATGTCCTTTAACTTCTACATATTCTAATCTTCCGTCATGATGAGGATGTTTCCAAGCCCAAAGCTCAGTTTTCTCATCTGTTTCTGTTAACACTCCATTTTCATATTTTGCATTTACTAGTGTTACATATCCATTATCTTCTTCTGGCTTTTCATCCATTAGCTCAAATATTCTTTTTGCTCCTGCAAGTGCCATTATAACTGAGTTTAATTGTTGTGAAATCTGTCCTATTGGTCTTGTAAATGTTTTACTTAATTGTAAAAATGCAATTATTAATCCTGTTGTTATATTTCCTATACCATTTACTGCTAATATTCCTCCAACTATTGCAACTAATGCATATTGGATATTTCCTAAGGCAACTAATGTTGGCATTAAAATATTTGCAAACTTATGAGCATTATTCATTGCATCAAATAATTCATCATTTATTTTGTCAAAATCTTCTTTTGATTTTTCTTCGTGGCAAAATACTTTTACAACTTTTTGTCCATTTATCATTTCCTCAATATAGCCATTTACTTTTCCAATTTGCTTTTGTTGTCTCATAAAATATTTACCACTTCTTCCAGCAATCTTTTTAGAAATCGTAAGCATAAATATTAATGATATTATTACAACTACTGTTAAATACACATTAGTAACAATCATTGCTATAAATACACCTATTACAGTAATTACAGAAGATATTAATTGTGGCATACTTTGTGCTATCATTTGTTCTAAAGTGTCTGTGTCATTAGTATAATGACTCATTATATCGCCATGTGTATGTGTATCGAAATATTTAATTGGCAGTCTTTGCATTTTGCTAAACATTTCATCTCTAATTTTCTTTAATGTTCCTTGAGATATACTTACCATTACTCTTGTATAAATAAAAATTGTAACTACCCCTATTAAATAAAATGTTGCCATTATTCCTACTGCTTTTATTAGTTCTGTATAAACTGGATTTTCTACTCCAATTAATGGAGTTATATACTTATCAACTAAAGTTTGCAAAAATAATGATGATGCAATGTTTGCTGCTGTATTAACAATTATACAGATTATAACCAAAATTAGCTGTGGTTTATAATCTTTTTTCATATAGCTAAATATTCTTTTTATTGTATTAAAATCTAATTTTTTAATTGGAGGCTTTTCATTACTCATTTTCATTTCCTCCTTTCACTTGTGATGTATAAACATCTTTGTAAATTTCATTTGTCTTTAAAAGTTCTTCATGTTTTCCAATTCCATTTATTTTTCCATTATCTAAAACAATTATTTTGTCTGCATCTTCAACAGATGAAATTCTTTGTGCAATAATTATTTTTGTTGTATTTGGTATTTCTTCTCTAAAAGCTTTTCTAATTAAGCTATCTGTTTTCGTATCTACTGCACTTGTTGAATCATCAAGAATTAATATCTTAGGACTTTTTAGTATTGCTCTTGCTATACATAGTCTTTGTTTCTGTCCTCCAGATACATTAGTTCCACCTTGTTCAATATATGTATCATATCCATCTGGGAAGTTTCTTATGAATTCATCAGCTTGAGCTAATTTGCAAGCATTAATCATTTCTTCATCAGTTGCATCTGCTTTTCCCCAACGTAAATTTTCTTTTATTGTTCCAGAAAATAATACATTTTTTTGAAGTACCATTGCTACTTGATTTCTTAAAGCTTTTAAATCATAATCTCTAACATCTACTCCACCAACTTTTACTTTCCCCTCTGTTACATCATATAACCTTGGTATTAATTGAACCAATGAAGTTTTTGAGCTTCCTGTTCCTCCAATAATTCCAACTGTTTCACCCGATTTTATATCTATATTTACATCTTTTAAACAAGTTTTGTTTTTATCTTCAACATAGCTAAAACTTACATTTTCAAAAGTTATATCTCCATTTTTAACTTCTTCTATTGGATTTTCTTTATTTTTTAAATTGCTTTCTTCTTTTAAAAGTTCTACTATTCTTTCTGCTGATGCTCTTGAAATCATTATCATAACTAGCACCATAGAAAACATCATAAGAGACATTAATATTTGCATTGTATAAGATATTAAACTCGTTAATTCACCTGTTGTTAAATTATTATTTATAATTAATATTCCACCTATTAATGATATGAGTATAATTACAACATCAACTGAAAATTGCATTAATGGGCTATTTAATGATACTATTTTTTCTGCCTTTGAGAAATTATCATATATTTTTTTAGATATTCTATTAAATTTTTTAATTTCATCATTTTCTGTTACATAAGATTTTACAACTCTTATTCCTCTAACATTTTCTTCAACTGTGTTGTTAAGGTCATCATATGTTTTAAATGTTTTTTCAAAAATAGGATGTGCTTTTGTCGCAATTAAATAAAGACCTATTCCTAAAAATGGAACCATTACCAAGAAAATAAGTGCTAATCTTGGATTAATTGTAAGTACCATTATAAATGCAAAAAGCAATGTAAATGGTGCTTTAATTGCTGTTCTAATTATCATTTGAAAAGCCATTTGCACATTTGTTACATCTGTTGTATGTCTGGTTATTATACTTGCAGTGCTAAACTTATCTATATTTGAAAAAGAAAAATCTTGTACTTTATAAAACATACTTTTTCTTAAGTTTTTTGCAAAACCTGATGATGCTTTAGCACAAAATACTCCTGACAATATTCCAAAAATTAAAGATGCTATTGCACACACAATTAAAATGATACCAATTCTATAAATCGCACTTAAATCATTTTTATTAATACCATCATCTATTAAATATGACATTAAAAATGGTATAATAATTTCCATAACTGATTCTAATGCCACAAATATTGGCGATAGAATTACATATTTTTTGTATTCTTTTATTTGTTTAGCAAGTTCTTTTATCATGACTTTTTCTTATAATCAATTATATAAATTGATTAATCCCTCCTTATCTTTTCTGTCTGTTATATAATAATTCATTTTATTTATACCGCTAGTCTATTATTATAATATATTTTTATATAATAAGCAATAAATATTTTTAATTATTTTTTATTATATTCATCTAAAAAGCTATGAATTTTTCCACCTTTTTGATAAGAAATTATAGTATCAAGATTTACATTTTGTACACTTCTAAAAATATTCATATCTATATTTGAATAAACTTTTTTTAATTCTTTTATAAGTTTTTTCATTTCTTCTCTTTTTGATTTTCCGTCTTTATTATCACAATTTGTGTAATGTTCTGTGAATCTGCATGCACATTGGATAAATTGTAAATTATTTTTTTCTCTCCAACTTATTATATCTTCTTCTCTTACTAAATAAAGTGGTCTAATAAGCTCCATCCCTGGATGTGATGTACTTTTTACCTTTGGCATCATTGTTTGCATTTGTGCTCCATAAAACATCCCCATAAGTATTGTTTCAATTACATCATTAAAATGATGTCCTAATGCTATTTTGTTACATCCAAGTTCTTTTGCTTTTTCATATAAATATCCTCTTCTCATCCTAGCACAAATATAGCAAGGACTGTCTGTAATATTTACTACTCTATTAAAAATGTCAGTTTCAAACATTGTAATTGGTATATTTAGTAGTTTAGCATTATCAATTATTTTTTGCTTGTTTTCTTCATTATATCCCGGATTCATGCATATAAAAAATAACTCAAAATTAAATTTATTATGCCTTTTAAGTTCTTGAAAACATTTTGCCATAAGCATTGAGTCTTTTCCACCTGACATACATACAGCAATTTTGTCTCCTTCTTGAATCATATCATATTCTTGAATTCCTTTAACAAAATTATGCCATATTTTCTTTCTATAATCTTTAATTATGCTTCTTTCTATTTCTTCGTACTTTTCCACTAAATTTCTCCTACTAAAAATTTAAATAAAATTATATCATACTTTTAATCTCATTGCTATAATTAGGAAATTATATTTTCATTTTTAAAAATATTTTAATAAACCATTTACTTTATCAAAAGTAAAATGGTTTATTTCTTTATTTATTTAGTTATTTTATTTACATTATTTTTTGCTATAAACTTTATTTATACCAAATCCTATTATAGCTGCAATTGATGCTGTAATAACTTGATTTATTCCCATAGATAAATTTAATGCTGTAAGCATTGGATTAGGAATATTAAGTGCAAGAGCAAGTATTCTAAAACAAGTATATATTATAACTGCTTTTGCAACTATAGATGCTATTGAACTTAAAATGTAATTTACTTTTTTGCATATAAATAATTTTCTATATAAGTAAACAAATATATAATTTCCTGCCCATATTGCTGGTATCATATAAACTGTGTAAATACTTGCTGATTTAAATATTAGTCCACTAGCAATAGCAGAAATGCTTGGTAATGTAATTAATCCTGCTATTTGTTTAAATCCTTTTACATTAATTGCTGTTGTGATTAATACTGTGTTTACTATCGCTCCAACTACATATTGTGAATTTGCTGCTATCCAACTTGTTTTTCCAAATAAAGCACTTAGCAATTGTGGTATTATCATTGGAACTAAAAAAATTAATATGCTTAATATTATCCATTGTATAATTTCAAATTTTTTTGTTAATGGACGTACTACTTCATTTAAACAATTTTCTTCTTCCATAATTACATCTCACTTTTTTATAAATTTTTACCATAAGAAATATATCAAAGTAGAAATTAATTGTCAATGTATTTTTATTTTAAGTTTTTCTATTTTTATTTTTTATAAAATTATTAAATATTTTTGATATTTATTTTCTTATTTCTTTATTTTATAACAAAATAACTTGTATCTTTAAATACAAGCTATTTTTTAATTATAAAAATCTTTTTTCGTATTAACAATAAAACTTGATTTCCTCATCTGGAAAATGTTTTTTCCAGTTTGAAATTATATAAAAATAGTTATTAGCTATTGTTTCTAATAATTCACTTAATTCTTTATTTGGAATATCACTTTTGTTATTTGCTAAAATGCAACCGCCACTTTTTGTAAGCCATACTTTTGTTGAATTTTTAACAGGTTTCCCTTTGGATATATGAACATGGATAGGCTCATTAATTTCACTTGACCAAAAATATATTTTATATCCGTAATATTTCTAATACATTAGGCAATTTGAATTCCCCCTTCTCTAGCCCATCTGTAAAATGAAGGTAATCCTCTTTCTACAACTGTTCGAAACAACTCTATTTCCTCATCTGTATAATTACCATCTTTATATAATATTTTACAACTTGGGAGTTCAAATCTTACACTATCAAAGCCATTTTCAGTAGGTCTTTCAAAGTGTACATACATAATTTCTTCTTCATTTTCATTTTTAATAATATGTGAAAAAACAACTTCTGTTCCATCTACATATTTAACATAAGGATACATCATCTTCAATCAACTCTCCTATAAAATTATATTTATTATTATATCATCTAAATTGAAAAAATACTACTATTTTTTTGAAAAATTATATTTTCATTTTTAATCTATTAATTAAAATTTTTTATCTAAAATATCTTTTATTACTTCTCCTGCTACTATTAATCCTGCTACTGATGGTACAAATGATATACTTCCCGGTACTTGCTTTTTTGTTTCATTTTCTAATTCATTTATCTTTTCTGGTTTTATTGGCTCTTCTTTAGAATACACAACTTTAAGATTATCTATTCCTCTTGCTTTTAATTCTTTTCTCATTACTTTTGCTAAGGGGCATATACTTGTTTTATAAATATCTGTTACTTCAAATTTAGTTGGATCTAATTTATTTCCAGTTCCCATACTTGATATTATTGGTATATTTAATTTCTTTGCTCTTACTACTAATTCTATTTTTGCTGTTACCGTATCTACTGCATCTACTACATAGCTAACTGTATTATCTAAAATTTCTTTACTATCTGGCATAAAAAATTCTTGATACATTTCTACTTTTGCATATGGATTTATATCTAATATTCTTTCTCTTGCAATTTCTACTTTTGGAATTCCTATTGTTTTATGTGTTGCAATTATTTGTCTATTTATATTAGTTAAATCAACTGTATCTTTATCAACTAATATAAAATTTCCTATTCCAGCTCTTGCTAATCCTTCAACTACATACGAGCCTACTCCTCCAATTCCAAATACGGCGACTTTTGATTTATTTAATTTTTCTATTCCTTCTTTTCCTATAAGTAATTCTGTTCTTGAAAACTGATTTAACATTAATTTTGCCTTTCTTTATATATTATAAGACTACATATTAATGTAGTCTTAAATTTTTACTAAATTATTTTTTATAATTATAACTTTAAATTATAATAATTCATTTATATTTTTCATATAAATTATATTTTCTATCAAATCTAATATTGAATATATTAATACCATTATTCCTATTGTTAGAGTTAATGCTCCATTTTGTAATATCATATATATACCACCAATTAGCATTACAATTGATACTACTAATGAAATACTCCAAATATTTACTTTTGCATTATGTAGTTTCAATGATAAAGATAGTCTTAAAATTCCACTATATATTATCCAAACTCCTATTATAATTCTTAACATTGATTCTACAAGATGGCTACAACTTATAGCAATTATTCCTATAACAACTGCTATAATTCCATAAACTAAGTCATAATTATAAAAGTTGCTATTTCCTTTTGCCATATAATAATCTACTATTTTAATTATTCCTATAATAATAAATACTATTCCTAGTATAATTGATATTATTCTAGTTGCAGAGTCTGTTTTTGCTATCATAAATATTCCAATAAAAGCAAATATTATTGACATCAATACATTTGACCAAACTGATTTTTTTAAGATATCTTTCATAATTTTTTCCTCCTACTTTTTTATTATTTAGTTTATAATCTTTTATTCTAAAATTTTTATTATAATTTTACTATAATATATTACAATATTCAAGAATTAATAAGGTACTATTTTAAATAATATACATCACAAGCATTTAATCTTTTTAAGTATTCAATTTTTTCAAAATTCATAGCACTTTTTACTACTGCTAATATATCATCATTTTCTTGTCCGCCATTTATAAATACTATTATTCCTTTTGATATATCTTTATTTTCTAATATATGTCTTATATTCTCGTCTGTATATTCTATATCTTTTGCTACATAAGATTCGTTAACTGTTGCAAACAATAATATATCATCTAAAAATCTATTATGACTTGAATTAAAGAAAAATACTGTTGGAACATTTAATTCATTTTCCATTTTACTTACAATTTCTTTTTTATCACTAAACATTACTTCTGGTTCTATTCTAAATATAAGTGGTGATACTAAAGTTGCTATTAATATTCCTGCTATTATTTTACTACTTGTTTTTTTCTCATAAATTGTATTTAAAAATTCATATGTATAGTATATTACTAATATGAAGGCTAATCCACATATCGGCATTATATATCTTAGCTCTATCCAAGGTGATGCTATTGCAACAATTATAAAATAAAATATCATTGGATAAAGTATTATTTTTGTTATATTATTTTTAGAAGATTTTTGTTTTATATTTTTCTTCTTTTTATAAATATTAAGTCCTATAACTATTAATATAATAAATAGTAATAAATTATTAAATGCAAATCTATTAAGTTTTTCTAAGTAGCAAACAATATTAGTGACAAATAATTTTATATTTAACAAATTACTTATTACACCTTGACCTCTATATCCAAAGAACATATGCTTTATAGAATATGGCCAAATTATTAATGATATTACACCTGCTATTATCATGGTTAATGTATAAAATGCTAAATTTTTATATTGTTTTTCTTTTATATATTTTATTGCAAATACTAAGTACATCATTGCTAAGAAAAATAAGTAATAATAGTGTGTAAGTATTCCTGTTAAAACTGCTATTCCAATGAAAAACAGCTGCTTAAATTTAACGTTTTCACCTTCCAACAATTTTATATGCAAATATGTAATTATTAGTACATTTAATGTTGCAAGTGCATACATCCTTATATATATAACAGTTGTAAGTGATGCCATTGTAATTGATGAAATAAATGCTAAAATAATAGATTTTTCTTTAACTTTTTCTTTTCCTTTTAATAGTTCTTGCAAAATTAAATACATAAATAAAGTAATGAAAATATATATTATAATGTTTATGATTATTCCAGGCCATTTTGAATATTTTCCTATATTAAATCCCATTGCGAATCTTAATATTAAATAATATAAAGGTGGATGTACATCATTTTTTTGATTTTCATAAACTTGACTATATTGTCCTTTTTCATCTTCATTTACAGTTAAATAGTCCTCATAATATTCTTTATTATGCCATTTATCATAAAAGTCATCATTTGCTTGTATTTCCGTTTTATCATAACTTGCTAATCCTAATGAATATGCTTCATCCATATGTATATATGATTTTTGAGTTCCTGCTATAACAAAAATTATAGATTGAACAATTAAGACTGCAATTATTATTAAAAGTTCTTTTTTTCTATTTTCCATTTTAAGCTCCTAGATTTTATAACATTTTATTTTTTTAATCTGAGATTAATGCTTCATTTTTTTCTTTATTATCTACTTTATTTTTTTCTTGATTTTGAGTATTACTTTCTTGTTCGTCTTTTGTGTTATTTTCTACTTCATTTTTTTCATTATCTATTGTCTGATTTTTTGTTTCATTTTTTTCATTATTGTTTACTTCATTATTTTGTTCATTTTCTGTATTATTTTCTATCTCATTTTTTGTATTATTTACTATTTCGTTTTTTGGTTTATTTTCTGTTTCATTTTTAATTTCTGTATTTGAATTATTTTCTTGGTAGCTATGCCAAGGATTTGATGGATTTGGGTCTGTTGGGTCCCAATTTCTTAAATAATCTGGATAATTACTAATTTTTTGTGCTGTTGGCTTTCCTAATGGTCCTGGATCTGAACTTGAATAAAATTCTACATTTGTGCCATTTTCACAATTATTATAAATCCATTTTGCATCTTGCGCCCTTAGTCTTACACAGCCTAGAGATGCTGCTGTTCCTAATTTATCATATTCCCAATATTCTAATGTTGAAGGATTTTGTTTTGTATATGGTACTGAGTGAAATAAAATATTTCCTGTTATTTTAGTAACATACTGTCCATAAACATTACCTTGCATAAGTCCCCACGCCCATCTTCCTGGTATAGAATAAACTCCTGATTTTGGTGTGGCTATTCCTGTTGAGCATACCATGGCTTTTGTTGGTACTGTATAGTTTCCTTCAGAATCTTTTGAATATATTGTTACTACTTGTGCTCCATAATTAACTTTTATATAATACCTTGCATTATTTTTTGATTTATTTTCTTCTGTTACTTCATTTGCTTCTGTTTTATTTTCAATAGTGTTTTCTTCTGTTTCTGTAATATCTATAATATATAAACTATTTGTTTCTGATTCTATTTCTGTTACATTTTCTTCTACTGGTTGCTTATAAGTTTTTTCTTTACTTAAGTTATTTACTTTTACTCCTGAAACTAAAGCAATTATCATAATAATAATTGCTATTATTTCTATAATTATTACATTTCTAGTTTTCTTTGATTTTTTTCCTTTTAATTTCATACTTTTTTCCATATTTTTTAATATTTTTATCATTATAACATCTTAAGTTTTATTTTACAATAATTATATTTGTTAAAAAAAATTGTTGTAGTAAATTTATTAAAATTTGCTACAACAATTTAATATTTCTTCTTATTACAATCTTTTGGATAGAAAGGATATTCGAATAAATCAATAAGTTCGTAAGTTTGTTCCATAAATTTTCGGTTTAAAAAGGTGGCATCACAAACATTTTCTTCATAAATGTTTATTACCTTTTTAGTGATATGAGGCCATGCTACAACTTCTTCAATTTTAATTTTTGCATGTCCCATATTTTCACCGCGCTTAAATACACCTCTATATGGACTCCATACATCCCAATAGCCTTGTTTTTTTATATTTTTAAAAACATATACTACTGGCATAATCAATGCATTATTGCTCATTTCTACAAAAACTAGCATTTTAGAGTCTTGCATATATATTCCTTTGATGTATTTTACCTTTTCATTTATGATAGGAACTTTCTTTTCTATATATCCTTCTATAATTACACTAGTATTTTTCCGTTTCACAAAATATCCAGTAAAGTCTGCTTCTCTATTGCTCCACTTTCCATTTTGCTCATACCTTCCTAAGATTTTAAATAAGTGCATAGAGAAAACCTCCTCTCCATTTGTTTCAGAGTTACTTTTAGTATTTACAATGTTATATTTATATCAAATTTTGTGATTTTTGTCAATTTACATCAATTTTTTCTTAATAAATACAAATATTTATTTTTTACTTGTTAGAAACATATATTTTACTTCAAGTTCCATGAACTAGTTGCTTCATAATCTGTACTAGTATCTATTGCACTAAGAGGTATAGTTACTACAGGTCTAATGCTTTCAGAAAATTTACTACCATAATTTCCAGAATAGAATAAACGACTATTATCTACCCATCCATATTGTATGCAACCTATTCCAAATCCGGGCAGAGTTTGAACCACTAGAATAAACGCTTCTAGATGCTAGCCAATATCTTGAATAATTAGCAGTATCATTTATAAATAATTGATAATATATTTCATCTATAAAATCAGTTTTTTCCATTTTTCTACGCCACTCTGTTTGTTCTATGTCTATTGAATTTTCAGCTTTGATTGCATTTTGTTCTGTTAACTCGGTTTGTTCGCTATTTCCTAATGTTCCTTCTATTTTTACTTCATCTATTTTGTTATTACTATTTGCTTCTAGTGTCCATTGATATGGATAATATGTTTTACTAGCATCAATATGAAATAACTGTCCATATTTTGTTTTTGTTGCAGTTTCATAATTATGATAATCCCATTTATTAACATCTAATGTATCTTGTATATCTAGTATATTTATGCTTCTTGCAGTTGCGCCTATAGCTTCGTTTCCATATAGTGTATTGCAAAAATCATTTAATAAATATACAGCGTTATTGTATCCTAAAGCTTCTTTAAAATAAACAGTTTGTGTAGTTGGAGCACTACTTATCAATTCTACTGCATTACCATTTACTCTTAGTACTCTCCATTGTAATGCTTCTTGGGTTATGTCTTGGTCATTATCATAACCTGTGTATTTTGTTTCAAATGTATATGATGTTTCTGCATTTTGTGGTGTATATGATACGTAATCTCCTACTTTTGGAATTGTTCCTACTGCTATAGCTTCTGATATAGTTTCTTTTTTATTTCCTGCCTTATCTACTGATAATATATGTAAATAATAAATTCCTGCATTTTCATTTTCTAATGTTATTTCTTCTGGATTTGTACTAAAAGTTCCTCCTGTATATATTGATTCTTCTGTTCCTATTTCTTCGTTATTTTCTGTATAAACCCATTTACATTTAGTAATATCAATATCACTTTCATTATCAGTTTGCACTACATTTGCTGTTATATTTCCACCTATTTCCGCTGTCGTACCACTTAATGTAATAGTTGCGCTATCAGGTTCTACTCTATCTATTTTTTCTACAGTTGCTGTTGGATATCCTGTATCTGAATCGTTTCCAGTTTGATTTGTATCATCAACTGCTCTGAAATAGATATTTCCATTTTCATACATCTTTATTGCATTTTCATATTTATTCCAAGTTAGACCATCAGTTGAATATTCTAATGTATATGTATCTTCTATACTTTTATCTGTTATATTAACACTTACTTCTACATATTCCTTATTAGTCCAATTTGTATCACTATATGTAAATTCTATATTACCTTCATCCAATTTTGGCACTGATTTTGTAGTTTCATTAGTTGCTTCTGTTATTGTTTCATTTCCTGCATTATCAACTGCCTTCATTTTTATACTGTACATTTGATTTTGAACTAAATTTTCAAAAGTATAACTAGATTGTGCTTGTCCACCTGTTGGTTCCCATGTTAATCCATCATCTTTACTAAAGTAATATTTATTGATTCCACTACATGCATTACTATTAGTACCTTCTTCATCACTTGTACTACCTGTAACTGTTATACTATTTGTTGTACTGTCTACTGTTTGACTAAAATCTAGTGGTGGCTTTTTATCTATATTGCTTATCTTTTTAGTTACTATTTTTTTCTTTATGTCTCCCTTTGCTAATCTAGCATATATTGTTGTATTTTCTGTTATTTCTATTTTATTTTGATAAGTTATCCATCCTTCTTCATCAGTTATTTCTTCTTGACTTAAAAGATATTCTATATGATATCCTTCATTTTTATATTCCTCTGGCATTTCTATAGTTACATTTACATTGTCCTTTGTCCATCCCTCTGGCATTGCTTTTATTGTTAAATCTTGTAATTGTAATGTTTTTAATTCTAATTCATTTTCCTTTGTAGAATATACATTACCTGCTTTATCTTCTACTTCTATATATATATTATAAATTGTTCCTGCTTTTAATCCTTCTATATCATATATTTCTTCTTGTAATTTATATAGTTCTGAATTTTCTTCATACTTATATGTCTTTACACAATTATATTTATCTTGTGCTTTTTCTTTTACATATAATCTTATGCTATCAATACCTGACAAACTTTGATCTTGCCCTTGTATTTTTACTCTTATAGCATCTGTATCTTTCTTTATTTCTTCAATAATTCCAGTTGGTAAAACTTTATCAATATTAGTTATTTGTTTTGTTATTGAGTGATTTTTATTGTCATTTTTTACTAATCTTGCTGTTATTGTGCAATTTTCTTCTACTTCAAATTCTTCTTTATATTTTGTCCATTTACCATCATCTATCTTATATTCAGTTTCAAATCCTTCTTTTCCTTCTATTAGAACTTTGACTTTTTCATTTACCCATGTTTCTGGACTAATTTTTATTTCTGGTACTGCTTCTATTACTAAAATCAAATCACTTGCTTTAGATTTATTTCCTTCTATTCCATAAGTATAACTTGTTATTTTATATGCTCCTGGCTCTGTCAATTCTATTACTTGCTCTTTATCTACAATTTCCTTCTTTTCTATTGATTTGCTTCCAAGTACTTGGTATATTGTTTTTTCTGTTTTAGAAGCTTCATTTTCTTGTGTTATTTTTACAGTTACATTTGAAATATATACTCCGCTATCTACTTCTTTTCCTGCTAAAATTTCTATTTTGGGTTTTACTACTTGCTCTACTTCTTTTACTTCTAATTTTCCGTATACAATATAGTCCATTAGGCAGTTTACATCTTGGATATCTATTATTTTATCACAATTTATATCTGCTGATAATTTTTCTACGTTTTTCTCAATTCTCCAATCCTTGCATTGTAGACACTCTCTTATTAATCTTGTTAATTCTATTTGATCTGCTAATCCATCACCATTTATATCACCTAATACACTTATTTCATAAGTTCTTTTATTTTCTTCATATTCTAATGTCATACCAGTTTTTAGATTTTCATTTTCATTATAATCTAAGACTTTTACATTTTGTATTTTAGATTCTAGCATTTGAATTGTTGTTCCTGGCTTTATTCTACTAATTGTCTGATCTGTTATTAAATATTCAGTACTTTCTGGATTATTTTCGTTTTCATTTTTTAAAATCTCTATAATTTCTTCTATACTTTTTTCTTCAGATGCACGTACATCTGCTGCTAAAAATAATACAATTGTTATTAAAATTAATGATGTAATAGATAATACTATCATTTCTTTTCTGTTTTTTCTTATTCCATTGCCTCTTTTTAATTGTTTTGCCTTTACTATAAAATATAGTAAATTAATAGTTATTAATGACATTATTACTACTATCAATACAATTTTATTTTCTTCATTGTTTCCTAATTGTGGAATAATATAATTTGATGTATTATCTTTTTCATTTACTATTTTTATCTTTAAATTTCTATTACCTTCATTTATTAATTCTTTACCATCATTTGAGGTAATATTGTTAATTTTTATTTCTGTTTCCGTTTCTTTTAAGTTGTCTTTTAATTTAAGTTTAATTCTTCCTATTTTTTCTTGATTTGTCGTTCCTTCTATGTATTTCATAATAATGAATTTACCTTTGTTGGTGCCTTCTTCTATATTATAAGTACTTGTCCAATCATTAATGTTTTCAAATGCAACACTTTCAAATATAGATTCATCATATTCTAAATTTGCTTCGATTACATTGATTCCATCCTTTACATCAATATTGCTTATTTGCATATCAATATATACAGTTTCTCCACTTTTTACTTCTTCATGGTCTAATGCTAAATCAAATTTAAAACTATTTGCTTGCACATTTTGTGCATTGCTTCCTAGTACTAATATCATAAATACTAAAATTAGTATCTTTTTTATTAGTTGCATTTACCTTCCTCCTTTAATTTTCTAAATTTCAACACTATTTATATTATAACATTTTTTCGTAATTATGTAAAGTTTAGAATTATTCATACTCTTTTTCTAAGCATTTATTTAAATAAGTTTTTGTAAGGAGTTTAAGTTCTAGCTTATTTTCTTCTGACATATCAAAGGAAAATATCTTTTTTGGCTCAGCCCATATAATGTATTTTATTGCCTTCACAGTAGAATCTGACAATTTTATTGTACTTTTATCTGATTTTGCACATGATTCACATTTTAGTCCATTATCTCTTAGACTAAAATAATTTAATTTTTCTTTTTCATTACAGCTTGTACATTTTTCTATAATTGGTCTATATCCTATTATGCTTAAAAGTCTTAATTTAAAAATTGAAAGTATTAGATTTAAATCTTTTTCTGACTCTGATATCATATATATTGTATTTAATGTTAGTTGCAATACTTTATATGTATTTTGATTTTCATCTGTTACATCATTTACTATTCTTGCAATTTCTGATGCATATTTTAATTTTTCTACATCTAGTCTTATATTATAAAATATTTCAATAGGTTCACAAGAATTTATTTTGTAACTACTTGCACCTTTATATACAAGAAAGTCCCCAAAACATAGGAATTGTGTACCTGCCATAAGTGCGCTTTTTGGTCTTCTTGCGCCTTTTGCTGCACATCCAATCTTTCCTAAGTCTGGGGTAAGTAGAGTTACCATTTTATCATTATCACCCATATTATTTTGAGCTAAAATAATTCCTTTTGTTTTTATAACTCCCATTGTCTTTGTATTCCTTCTTGCTTTATAATTTCTTCATTGTTAATTAGTTTATTTTCTTCTGCATTTTGAATTGCCTTATCTACTTCTTTAAGTTCTATAAATGTATTTATATTTCCTGTATTTTTAAAAGTATTCCATGCAATTTGTTTTAACATAAGTCTCTCCTATTCTTCAGTCTTTAATTAAAATTCATTTTATTGTAATCCATATAATCGTTGAGCTGTAGCTTTTCGGCAACGATTTACTCTTTTGTTTTAAATTTGTTTACAAAGCTTTCCATATTAATCCAATCTTCTTTTACTTTTACCCAAAGTTTTAGATTAACTTTGCAATCTAACATTTTTTCTAAATCTTCTCTTGCAAAAGTTCCTATCTTCTTTAACATAGATCCTTGCTTTCCTATTATTATGCCCTTATGTGATTCTCTTAAACAATAAATTATAGATTCTATATCAAAAATTTTTTCATTATTTTTTGTTTTTTTAGTTTTCAATTTAGTAGTTTCAACTAATATTCCATGTGGAACTTCATCTTGTAACAATTTTAATGCTTTTTCTCTAATAGTTTCTTCTACTAAGTCTCTTAAAGTTTGGTTTGTATATTCTTCTATATCATAATATGCTGGACCTTCTTTTATGTTGTTTTCTATTTCATCTATTATTTCTTTTATATTCTTTTTTTGCTTTACTGATGTTGGAACTATTGCTTTAAAATCATATAGTTCTTTGTATTTTTCAATTATTTTTGCAAGCTTTACACTATCTATTAAATCAATTTTATTTATGATTAAAATCGTTGGCTTACCTGCTTGTCTTATTTTTTCTAAAGTTGCTTCATCAATTCTTGAATCAGTAGAATCAATCACATATAATATCACATCTACATCTGGAATTGAGCCAATTGCTTCATTTACCATTAAGTTTCCTAATTTAGATTTAGGTTTATGAATTCCAGGTGTATCTATTATTATTATTTGCGAATTTTCATTATTTATTATTCCTTTTATAACTTTTCTTGTAGTTTGTGGTTTATTTGTTATAGCTGATATTTTTTCACCTACTAGCAAATTAATTATACTTGATTTACCAACGTTTGTCCTACCTATTACTGTAACAAAACCTGATTTGAATTTATCCATCTTGCTCCTCTACACTTTCATCTGTTACTTGATTACTTTCAATTTTTACATTTGCATTAATTGGGCATATTTCTACAAATGTATTTCCATCATTAATATCTATTTCATTTCCATTTAAATCTGTATAAGTTGTTTTTCCTGCTCTTGACATTTTTGTGCATTTTATCTTAATTGCTTTTCCATTTGTTATATAATACCCATCTTTTGCACCTATTGTTGTCATAGTTTGTCTTCCCTTGCCTGAGCCATCATTTAAATTGCTATTTTCTATAAATTCTATTATTATATTTTTAAATGTAACATCTTCTCCTGTATCCCAGTCAGTTTCTTTTTTATTTTTTGTATAACGAGTATATTTTTTACTTTCTGCATTATATTCCCACTTTGTAACATTAGATGATGAATATGGAATTGATATTACATCTGCACCTATTCCGTCATCTAAGTTTACATCATCTACTGTATAATTAAATGGACTTTTTACCGTTGATGTTGTTCTATATCCTTTTTCTTTAGCCATTTTTAATATATTTTCTGTTGAAGTTACAGCATTATGAGGTGCACTTTTATCTTTTACTCTCCAAAAATCAGTGTCTGATTGTGTTATCCCATTAATGTTATTTACACCTAAAGTTTTTATATCTGACTCAGCTTGTGGACTCCAACCATAATGCACATATATTGCATCATTTTCTAAAGCATAATCTAAGAAATAATGTCTTGAACTTCTTATTGGACCTATTTTGCTTAAGTTTTGTCCTTTAAAAAGTGCCATTAATCTTGATTCTCCACCTTCTACAATTATTTCATAAACAGCATAAGCATTATTTAATCCTGCATGTGGAAGTGCTGATATATTATTATCTATCATTACTGCTATAGGTCTATCACTTCCTACAAATGTTTGAGGAGTTTTTTGTTCTACAACTATTGCATTATGTGATTCGTCTGATTCAGCATCTCCTATTTCAGTAGAAGCTTCTCCTTTAATAAAATAAACATTATAGACATAAGCTACTAAAGCTGATATTGCTACCATTAACAAAAATGTTATAAATTTAATTAAGCCATGTCCTTTTTTCTTAGATTTTTTGCTCATATTATCTCCAATCTATCACATTTTAAATATCGTTAATCCATAGACTAATAAAACTACTAAAACTCCCATAAATCCGCCAAATAATATTTCTGCAAATGTTTTTTTATCATTTAATCTATTTACAGCAACTATCAATGACAAGATTAAACTTAAGCAAAATACAACTATATTTTTTGAATTAATCCATATGGCTGTAAGTGTAGCAAAGGCTAAAGCTGATTGGCCACTTGGCATAAAGTTATCTTGTTTTACTCCATTTGATATTTCTTTTTTCTTAAATGTACCTTTCATTGCTAGTATTGCAATTAATGTAAGTATAATTGCTACAAATGCTAAATGGAAAGGTGAAGAAACTAATGTATTTAGTAAGCTATCTGCTACTTGTGATAATTCCGTTTTTCTAAAGAATAAAAAATATGCTACAATAATTGCATTTATCGCTGCAAGCACTACTGCACCTGCACCAACATCTTTTGCAATTTTAGCTTTTGGATGATAAGTATCTACTAGAAGGTCTACTATTGTTTCTATTGCTGTGTTTACCATTTCTGCAAAAATTACAAAAAATACTGCAAATGTTAAGCATAAAAATTCTGAGGTTGTAAAATTATAAAATAAGCTTAGTATCATAACTATTGTTCCGAGTATAAGTTGCTTTGTAATGTTAGTTTGTGTAGTTGCACAATATATGATACCATCTACTGCATTATTAACCGCTTGTAAAAAATTTTTATTATAAAGTCTACTGTCTCCTTGTTTAGTTTTCATTTAATTAATCTTACTCCTTTTATTACATGAGTTTTATCTATTTATTCCTAGACTGTCTAAAACATTGTCTTCTTTTGCTCTCATTATTTTCTTGTCCTCATCTTTTATATGGTCATATCCCATTAAATGATAAAATCCGTGAACACACATGTAGCTTAATTCTCTTTCAAAACTATGTCCATATTCTTTTGCTTGTTCTTCAACTCTTTGTATTGATATTACAATGTCTCCTAAGCAATCTTCCATTTCATAGTTTGTTTTTATAAAATCTTCTATCTCATTTTTTTCAAACATAGGAAATGATAATACATCAGTTTCTTTATCTATATTCCTATAATTGTTGTTGAGAACTTTTATCTTTTTTGGATTAGTTAAAGTTATACTAATGTATAACTTTAAACTATCCATATTTTCTATTTTAAAACATTGATTTATTACTTTGTTTATAGTATTTTCAAGCTCTTTGTTTTCTTCTATTTCATCATATACTATCTCAGCATGCTGTTTCATTTAATTCTTCCTTTTTTAATCTTTTTACGATTTTATATTTTCCTGTTTTAAATGATTTAATTTGTCTCATATCACCTAATTTAACTAAACGACCTTTATAGAATTTAATTATTCTATAATATTTATCATTATATTTACTTAGAGCTTTCATATCTTCTCTAATAAATAATATTTGTTTTTTAATGTCATAATCGTGCATGTTTTCTTCTTTAATTTTTTCTAAATCTTTATATTTACTAGCAAATTTATTGTATTCAGTCTTTTCATCATTGTTATTCCAGTATATTTTTACCGCTAATAATTTTTCGTTGTATTGTTCTATTAATTTTAATAATAATTGATAAGCATTTTCTCTTTTTCTAGCAATTTTAGTATCAACTATTAAGCTTCTTGTATCTTTAAGTAGCTTTATATAACATTTTTCAGCTACCATTAGTGGTAGGCTATGGACAAATAGTTTTCTACTTATGCTAAGTAATATAAGTCTTTTTTCTAGAATATCTACTTGATCAAGTTTTCCTACTTCATATGTTTCAAATAGACTGCACTCTTTAATTAAATCTTCATCTGTAATATCTTTTAAAGGTACAATATTTAAAACATATTCTTCAAGTGTATCAAATATTTTGTTATATAAGTTTTCTTTATCAGCTGGAAGCTTTTGCTCTGGAAGAACAATTGAATAATGTTTTAATAATCCTTTGTATAGTTGTTCCATTTCATATAAATAAACTTTTGTAAATTCTTCTAAATTTTTTTCTTTTCCTAATTCTTTTAAACTACTATAGTCTAAGTTAAGTAAGTATTGTTGTTTTTTATATTTGTATTCAATTTCATCAGTTTCTTTTAAGTGAATTATATTATAATATTTTGAAAGCGCATCTTTCTCAAACTCTGATGCAGTGTCCATTACTACTTTTTTGTATATAGTTTCAATTAGAAGTTCATCAATAGATTCTAAATATAGTGTATAATAATCTTCAAACTTTTTTTCTAATTTTTCTTTTTTGTCATCTTTACAATTAAGCATATTTTTATAGTTTTTTACCATGGAATTTCTTTTTATGTTTACTAAAAAATTGTTAAATCCAAACTTAGTAGGTGTGAAAATTTTACTTACGGTACTTCCTAACCTTGCAAAAAAGGTCTTTCTTGTATCATAAACTTTTAAACTTTTTTCTTCTGCTCCCATAAAAACTCCTTTCAAAATTCTATCTCTTCCTTGGTGCCTATATTTTCTATTACAGAATATGTAACCTTAACTTCGTATGAACTGTCTCTTTCCGTAACATCAATTTTTTTATCAATAACTTCTCCATTAATTAAGTCTTTCATTTTTTCTTCTATCCTGCTAATCCCTAGTGCTTTAGCATCTTCTAAATTATGTTCTACTACGGATTCTTCTACTTCATAATTTGTAAGTTTTAGAAGTTCAATTGGTAAATAAAAATTAGAAAATAATTCTACCTTTTTACTTGAAACTATTGTATCATATTTTTTAAATTTTGAAAGCTTTTTATAAAAATTTATTCTAAAATTATTAAATTTTATTGCATATTTTTTATTTATGTTTCCTGTTTCGCTTTTTTTCGTCTCTTTTTTACTAATTCTTTCAGTTTGCATATATTGAACATTGCCTTTTACTTCTCCGTTACTATTTACATAATATTTATCTGTATATTTTCCCTCCATATATCCTGCAATTAAAACATCACCTTTTTTTACGGAATCACCCTTTTGCACCATAATTGTACCATTTTGTGCTGAAATGCTTTCAATTATAGCATCTTTAGTTGCAATAATGTTAGTAAAACTATTTTCATCTATAATGTCTGGCTTTGAATCCGCTTCTACAACTCTTACAATAGCATTAGTTCCTTTTATCTCAATACCAATCCATGCTAAATCGTCTCTTAAAATTCTAATCTTATTAATTATGTTATCTGTATTTATATTTCCTTTATACTTTCCAATTTTAATCCCATTTTCTTTTATAAGATTAATTATTTCATTACTATCTATCTTATTGCATCCTACAACTTCAATATTCCATATAAACCTTGAAAGTCCAAAAATTAGTGCAATAACAATAAAAAGCATTATAAAAAAAATTTTCCTCTTTTTATATCTTTCAATTAAAAAAGGAAGACCTCTTTGCCTTTTTATCTCTACTCTGCAATTATGTTCCTTTGCAATATCTTCTGCTTTTTCTATGTCTTGCACTCCAATTTTTGCCTGAACCAAAGTCTGCTTTTTTCTTACAATCCCCCAAAGAAAAATACCATTTTTCATGCAAGTATTAATAAATCTTTCAATATAATAGCCTTCAATTTCTACTTTCAAATATCCATTAATATAATTTCCAATTAACTTAAATTGCATTAAATTCTCCTTAAAAAAGATTAATATAATCTTTTAAATTATATTAATCTTTTTTTAAGTTATGAATAATAAAATACAATAGTTCGTAGTTGTGCGTAGCGATCAAGCACGTAAGTGCGCGACTGGAGCGCGACCGTTAGGTTGCTAGCGACAACAAACAACAAGAACTATTGTAGTTTATTATTTTAGTTTATCTTAGATTTATGTCACAATAAAATTCTACTCCATCTTTATAATTCTTTACCCCATATTCATTTTTATAATTATTCATTATAGCTTTAACTATCGCAAGTCCAATTCCTGTTCCACCATCTTCTCTGTTTCTTGATGTATCTTCTTTATAAAATCTGTCCCATATCTTTTCCATTACAGCTTCTTCAAGTTTATCACCAGTATTATAAACATAGAGCCTTAATTTGTTATTTTTTCTTTTCTCTGTTCTAATAACTATTTTCTTTTCTTTATCCTTTGTTTTGCAATGTTTTATTGCATTTGTTAAATAATTGTTTACTACTTTTTCAATATACTCTTGCTGAGCATATACTTTGATTTTCTTACTATCATCAAAATCAATTTTTATTTTATTTTCTTTTAATACTTTTGTTTGTCTTTTTATTTGTTCTTTAATTAATTCTGTTAAATCAAATTCAGTATCATTAAATTTTATGCCTTCTTGCTCTAATTTCATCAGTTCTAGAAGTTCTTTTACCATTTTATCCATTTTATTTGATTCATCTATTATAACTTCTGCATAGAATTTTCTTGACTCTTCATCTTCATTTACATTTTCCATCAAGCCTTCGGCATACCCTTGAATTAAAGCTATTGGAGTTTTTAGCTCGTGAGAAACATCTGAGATAAAATCTTTTCTCATCTGATCTATTTTAGATTTTTCTTCAATATCTCTTTCAAGTTCATTATTATTTTTTCTAAGTTGATTTATAGTAGATTCTAATTTGTCTGACATTATATTTATGTTTTGGCCTAGCTTATCTATTTCATCATCTAATTCTGACTGTTCAGCTTTTTCATTAAAATCTAATTTCGACATCTTTTTCGTAATATCATTTAATTTTAATATTCTAACAGTAAATTTTTTTGAAATAATATATGCGATTATTCCTGAGAAAAATGCCATTATTACTCCAACTATAATTAAAATTCTGTTAGATATTTTAACTGATTCTTTTATTTGAGTAACAGGTATTCTAATAAAAGTTATATATCCATTATCTTGATAAGAAATAAGCATTATATAATTATTATCTAGACTTTCATTTTGCTTAATTACTGTATTTGAATTAGAATAAATAGTTCGTACATTTTTGCTATTTTGAATTTCTACTACACATCTTTCCATTTCTCTACTTGCGCAATAAATAATCTCTGCATTTGAGTTTTCTATTAAAATATCAATATCATTTTTTATTTCAACTTGTCTTATATCAGAGCTAATATTATATTGTAAAACTCCATTGTAATAACTATTTAAATCTGCACTTATTTCTTTAGCTATTTTTGTTTTTGAATATGTATAAAAAAATTCTAATGCAATATTATTAATAATAACTAAAATTGAAATAATAAAAATTGTTGAAACAGTAAGTATTGCAAAAAGTCTAAACCTAATTGATTTAGTTTTTTCTTCTAATTTCATTAATCTACCTCGAATTTATATCCTATTCCCCTCATTGTTTTTATATATTTTCCTTTTTTGCCTAGCTTATGTCTTATCTTTTTTATATGACTATCAATTGTTCTAGAATCTCCATAATAATCATAATTCCATACATTATTTAATATCTTATCTCTTGAAAGAGCAACATTTTCATTATCTAGTAAATATTTTAAAAGTTCATATTCTCTTAAACTTAATTCTACTTGTTTTCCATCAACTGTAACTTTTCTTGCATCTACATCTATCTTAATACCAGCATAATCTTTTGTCTCATTTTTATCAGATTGAGTTCTACTTAAAATAGCTTTTATTCTAGCCACTAATAATTTTGGACTAAATGGTTTTGAAATATATTCATCAACGCCAAGTTCAAAACCAAATAATTCATCTTGTTCTTCTCCTCTTGCTGTAAGCATAATTACTGGAACTTTAGAAACTTGCCTTATTTGTCTTAAAACAGACCAACCATCTAGTTTTGGCATCATAACATCTAATAGAATTAATCCTATTTTTTTACTGTTTTCTTCAAATAATTCTAGAGCTTTTTCTCCATCTTCAGCTTCTAAAATTTTATATCCTTCTTTTGCTAAAAAGTCTTTTAATAATTTTCTTATTCTTGATTCATCATCAACAATTAATATAGTTGTATCATCCATTTTTGATAGCTTATGTTAGCTTAAAAGACTAACTTATCTCCTTTCTAATTCTGAAAATATATTTTTATTTTAGCATGTCTTTATGTCTATTTTGTGAATTATTTGATAATTTTTGCAGGTCTAACTTTTTTTGACTCATCTTTATTTTTTGAATTACTTTCTTTTTGTTTTTTCCCATTTTCTTTAGATTCAGTATTTTCACTAATCATACTATTTTCTTTAATGTAGATATTTCTACCTGGATAAGATAATTTAACTCCTTGAGTTTCTAATATATTTAAAATGGTTAAATTAATTTTATTGCAAAAATCTCTATATTCCATATAATTTGTTATAGTAGTTTCTACATAAATATCTATGTTTATTGCATCTTGCTCAATTTTTAGAACTTGAATATTAATTGATTCTTCTATAATATCTTCATTGTATCTCAATATAAATTTGATTCTATTCATTACTTTTTCAATAGTGCTTTCTTCTGTTTCTAAAGAAAATTTTAAATTAGCTCTAAAAACTCTCTTTTTAATTTTTCCCCAGTTAATAACCTTAGTACTTGTTATAAGATCATTTGGTACAGTAACTACTGTATCTTCTATAGTTTTTACCTTCGTACTTTTAATAGTTATATCCTCTACTGTTCCAGATATTTCTTCAATATCAATCCAGTCTCCAACTTCAAAAGGTTTGTCTGTAAAAATAGATAATCCAGATATAATTTGTTTGATAAAATCTTGTGCTGCAAGTGCTACTACTGCACCAGTTAGTCCAAGTCCTGTTGCTAAGCCTCCTATGTCATATCCAAATTCTTTTAAAGTCAAATAAACAGCAATTATATATAATATAATTTTTAAAATATTGCTAGTTACTGATGTAAAAAATGCATTTTTCCTTATTTCTTCTTTTTTACTAGATTTATATATAAATAATTCTCTTACTTCAAATATTCCTACAATAATTCTTGCTAAAGTCCAGATAATTATCACTACGAAACATTTGTCTATAAATTCATTTTGAAATTGTTGTAACTCTATAATTTTACTAGCAACATAAACTCCAGAAAGTGATAAAAATAATTTTATAGTTTTATAAATATTACTATCTTTTATTTCTTCTTTATTTTGCCTTCTTAAAAATATTTTTACTATACCATAAGAAATCAAAGGACTTAGTAAAATAAAAATTATAATGATAAATATTGCAATTACTAAGTTCGTTATTTGAGAAATTTCTATATTTTTAATAATATCTATAAACTCTTCAATTTTATTCATCTAAAATTTTAATTCCTCTCTTGTTTCTTAATTTTCATAATCTAAATTGTTAAAATATTTTCTATATATTTTATAACACTTTTTTTATAAAAAAACAAGCAATCGCCATATTTTACAATACTATACAAAATATCTAGATTGTACTTATTTTATTACATATTATACCAATATTAATTTATTATACAATTGTTGAAATCATTTACATAATATGATATAATATTTATAGATACCCTATATTAGGGATGCTTCAATTAATAAATATTAAGGAGGTAATAAAAATGGGACTTTCAGGATTTACAGTTATTTCACGGAGGGAATTAGCAAGATCAACTACTAACAAAAGGGTTTTAGAAAAACTTGCACATGATGAAGATGTTACTGTAAGAGTAGCAGTAGGTATTAATTCCAAAACATCTAAGCCTACATTAGATTTTCTTGCTGATGATCCAAATCCTACGGTTAAGTTTGTTGTAAGCTTTAATTCAAGCACATCAAGAGGTACACTTAAGAAACTATCCAGAGACGATTGTTCTTTTATAAAGTCTACAGTTGCTGAAAATGCTAATACGCCACGTATTGCACTAAATTCTCTTTCTTATGATAGAGATCCTTATGTCAAACAAGCTGTAGCAACTAATCCAAATACTCCAAGGAGAGCATTACTCAGGCTTTGCCAAGATGATAGTTCAACCGTCAGAAAATTAGCAGCAGCTAATCCCAGCATCATAAAAAATTGAATAATGTTTAAAGTCTACATTTGATAAGATTCTTTCATAGGATCTTATCTTTTTTTATAACTTATAATAATTAATCTAAAAATGTTGCATAAATCAATATAATATGTTATAATATATATCATTATCCCTTTGGCATAGGGACTAGTAATATATGCCACCGTAACTGTCAAATTAAATCTCATATTAATTACTATTAAGGAGGTATGCAATTTGAAAGTAACACTTGAAATCGAAAAAACTTCAACTGCTTCTAAGCGGGATATGGACTATCTCATCGATAAAATCGATGAATTGTCTCAGAAGGCTAAGGATGATGGGTGTGATGTAAGAGTATCTATAGTATCTGTTGCAGGAGAATAATTATATTTCCCATAACAGTTGATACAATTTACATCAATGAAAAGAGAAGATGCTTTAATTTGCATCTTCTCTTTATTTTATTTTTTTCTATTTAATTTTTTAATAATATGATATAATTATGATATAATTTTTAAAATGCTAAAGAATAAATTGAAAGGAATACACATGAAAAATAATAATAAAACTATGATGCAATACTTTGAGTGGTATTTGCCTAATAATTGTAATTTGTGGCAAAAGGTTATTAACGTTTCACCTACTTTAAAAAAATTAGGAATTACTGCTGTTTGGCTTCCTCCTGCATATAAAGGTGCTGGTGGAATTAATGATACTGGTTATGGTGTTTATGATTTATATGATTTAGGAGAATTTGATCAAAAAGGTACTATAAGAACAAAATATGGAACTAAAGATGAATATATTGCTGCAATAAGAACTCTTCAGCTTGATGGAATTCAAGTATTTGCAGATATTGTTTTAAATCATAGGATGGGTGCTGATGAACAGCAAGATATTCTTGCTTATAAAATAAATCCTGAAAATAGAAATGAAATAATTGGAGATTTAAGAAAAATTTCAGCATGGACTAAATATAATTTTGCTGGAAGAAATAATAAATATTCCGATTTTAAATTAGATTGGTCGCATTTTACATCTATTGATTATGATGACATAGAAAAAGAAAACGGAATATTTAGATTTTATGGAAAACAATTTAGTAATGAAGTTGACAAGGAACTTGGAAATTATGATTATTTAATGGGATGTGATGTTGACTTTAATAATCTAGATTCTGTTGACGATTTACTTTCATGGGGTAAATGGTATTTAGAGCAAACTAATGTTGATGGATTTAGATTAGATGCAGTAAAACATATACGTTCTTCTTTTTATAAAAGATGGCTTTCAAATTTAAAAGATACATTTAATAAAGACTTATTTGCTGTTGGCGAATATTATAGTGCTAATGTTGATAGCCTTATTAATTATCTTGATTATAATGAACAGGTTGACTCTCTTTTTGATGTTCCACTTCATATACATTTTAAAGAAGCATCTGAAAGTTTCGGACATTATGATATGCGTAATATTTTTGAAGATACATTAGTTGATAAAAGACCTTCTAAAGCTGTTACTTTTGTTGATAATCACGATACAGAGCCCGGTCAATCATTAGAATCTTGGGTTAAAGAGTGGTTTAAGCCTCTTGCATATAGCATGATATTATTAAGAGAAAAAGGAATTCCATGTATATTTTATGGTGATTATTATGGTATACCAGAAAAAAATATAGCGCCAATGCAAGAATTATTAGATGTATTATTACTTGTTAGAAAAAATATGGCTTATGGAAAACAAACAGATTATTTTGATAGCCCAAATATCATTGGTTGGACTAGAGAAGGTGATTATTACCATCAAGATTCTGGACTTGCGGTTATCTTAAGTGATGGCGATGGTGGAAGTAAACAAATGAACGTTGGAAAAAACTTAGCTAATTCAGTTTTATATGATTGTACTGGAAATATTAAAGAAACTGTATATGTTGATAAAGATGGCAATGGAATTTTCTATGTTAATGGTGGTAGTGTTTCTGTATGGATTAAAAAAGATAATATGTATAACTTATAATTAAATATTTACTTTTACTATTGTAAAAAACGACACAATATGATATTATTTTTTTATTCTTTTGAACTATTAAAATTAACTTCTATTAATAATTTAAGGAGGGAAAAAAATGAATATTACTTTAGATTTTACAAAGTTGCAGAAAATTTTACTTCGGGAACAACTTCATAAATTGATTGCAGAATTAATTACCGATGGAGACATATTATCACAGCTTGCTGAAAGTGATGACTGGATTGTTAGAAAATCAATAGTAGATAATATTAATACTCCTAAAGAAGTTCTTTCAAAACTTGCTGATGACAACAATTTTTATGTCAAAGAAGCAGTTGCACTTAATGTAAACACACCTAATGAAGCACTTACAAAGCTTGCTAATAATAATCAACAACGTCTTATCATATTAGCTGTAGCATCTAATACTGGCTCTTCTCCAACATTGCTTACAACTCTTTCTAAAAAATGTGATATGGATATCAGATCAAAAGTTGCTCGAAATACAAGTACACCTAAAGAAGTTTTGGAAAAGCTTGCTGATGATAGATCATGGTATGTTAGAGAATCTGTTGCTCATAATAAAGCTACTCCTAAAGAAGTTTTGGAAAAGCTTGCTGATGATAGATCATGGTATGTTAGAGAATCTGTTGCCTCTAATACTAGTACTCCAGAAAAGACTCTAAAAAAGCTTTTAAATGATGACAATGATTCTGTCTCAAGTGCAGTAATTTGGAATCCAAGTGCAGAAAAATTATTTAGCAAATAATAATTCAAAGTAATAAAATCAATAGAAAATACATAGAAGTAAATTGCATTATTTGCTTTACTTCTATGTATTTTTTCATGCTTTCTTAGCTATTAAAGCTTTTATTTTTATTCCTTCATTTTTAAACATTTTTTCATGTTCAGTTTCTATATTTTCTTCCCCATCCCAAAAGTTATTTTCATTACTTAGGTCATAGGTTATTTTTTGAATAACAAATCCTGATTCTTTAAAATAATTTATTGAATCTTCAAATAAATTGTCATCATCTGTTTTAAAAAATATCTCTCCTGTTAAAAATTCTTTATATTGTTCTAATTGTCTTTTATGTGTTAATCTTTTTTTATGATGTTTTCCTCGTGGCCATGGATTACAAAAATTAATATAAATTCTTTTTATATCATCTTCTTTTCCAAACACATCAGATATTCTTGATATATCATATCTTGTTAATTTTAAATTTTTTACTACTTGTTGCTTTTCAATTTCATTTTCCACTTCTTCTGCATCTGTTGATTTTCTGATTCCATATTCTGCTTCTACATTTCTTTTTGCCATCCCTAGCATTGCATCTACCAAATCTATTGCTATATAGTTTATTTCTTGATGTTGCTTTGATAACTTTGCAATGAAATTTCCTTTTCCGCAACCCAATTCTAAATGCAATATTTGTTCTTTTTCAAAGACTTTTTTCCACTTATTTTTATATTCTTGTGGATTATCTATATAAAATGGACTTGTTTCTAATTCTTCTCTAGCCCATGGCTTAAATTTCATCCTCATTTTTAATGTTCCCTATTATTTTATATTTCTTATTAATTATTCACATGCTAAAACTACTCTAAATCCTACTCCTGCATCTGCTTGTCCATTTGATCCATTAAAGCTAAATATTCCAGCTCCTGTTCCACTAGAAAAGTCTCCTCCTCTTGAGAAAAATGGTGTATCTTTTTGAGGATAAAAACTTGATGATGTATTCCAACTATCTGTTCCATATCCAGATGTTGAAGTTTCATATATAGCTTCTCCTCTCCTGTTTCTAGTAAGTAGATAGTTTTCATTTGCAATAGCACTATTATATATATGTCCTTCTTTTTCTAAAGTTCCTATAGAATATACTGTTTTATATTTTGTATTTCTTGTATTTTCATATAAATTTCCTGCACTATTTCCTCCATAAGTACTTAGTCCTTCATATGTATTGTTAATAAATGCTGATGTAAATTCCCAAGCTCCTCCTGACATATCATATACTCCAGTATAATTTCCAGTTGTGCTTTGTTTTCCATTATATATGTATATTTCACTTTTTAGATTATTTCCTCCAGTTAAGTACTTAGAGTTTGAATTAATAGAAACTCCTACTCCTTTTCTTCCATAATTACTATATGCTAAATATGAAATTGCAGCCCACTCACTATTTTTAATTAAATGGCTTTCTAAGCTTCTATTATAATTATATGCATTTAGGTAACTTGTTCCTATTGCTATATTTCTCCATGATGAAACTCCTGGTTTACTTACTGCTTTAATACTATCATTTGTTAGAACATCACCAATTTGTTTATTTGTTGTCTCTACTTGGTTTCCATCTTTTTCCATGCTCATTTCATATTTTGAAACCCATATTCCGCTCAAATTTCCGTCCCAACCACCATTTTTATATCCGCTTGCTGTATCTCTGCTAAACGCTGGAGCTAAAATGTAATGATTTCCTACTTCAGTAAGTCCCGGTCCTACACTGTCTATTCTTATTAAAGTATCATCTTCACCTATTTTTAATATTCCTCTATAATCACTATAGCCTATTTCCTTTAAATATGTACTATCTGCATAATATGTTATTTTATATGCATATCTAGGTATCCATACAAAGTAACTTTCATCATTTATCGCATTTGCCCATCTTTGATTTTCATAATTATACCAAGATGAATCATTTTGTGTTGTTTCAACAAAATCTTTTTGATTATCTGAGTACTTAACTGGTGTCATGCCATTTAATATTGGTTCTAATGGTTTAGCTATTATATTATTGTTCTTATCTACCCATACTATATCTACTCTAGCATACTTTTTATTTAATGAATCTGTCTCATCTTCTATTATTGTGTTATCTATAACTTTTCTAGCTTCTTCTAGCTGTTCTATTTCATTTGTAGATACTTCGTTTATTGAGGTAACTTCATTTTTCACAACTGGCTTTTTTAATGAATTAATTGTATAAAATATTCCAAAACCTACTGCAAATAACAAAATAATAATTACCAAAGTAGTAATTATTATTCTTAAAATTTTATTTTCTTTATTTTCTTCCATTAAAGTATAACTCCTTTTATACTATTTAAGTTCTTTTCTATTTTGCTCTATTTCTTTTAAAACTGATTCTAATGATTTAGAAAGTGATTGTAATATACCATCTGCATATTCTCTTGCACCGCTAGTAATTTGTCTTGCATTTTCATTAGCAGCAGACATAATTTGATTTTTTTGATCATATGCTTTTTTTGTAATTTCATGTTCATCAATCATTGATATTATTCTATTTTCTGCTTCTTTAACAACGTCATCAGCTTCTTTTTTTGCTTCAGCTAATATTCTTTCTCTTTCTTCCCTCACCCATTTAGCTTGTTTTAAATCATCAGGAAGTTTTAATCTCATTTCTTTAATCAAATCTAAAACGCTTTCTTGATCTACTATACATTTATTTGATAAAGGCATTTTTTTACTTTGCTCTATTAATTCTTCTAATGATTCTAACAATGTAAAGATTTCCATATTAGTTCTCCTCTTTTATAAATAATAAATTTGCTCTACCATATTTTCTTTCGTCTACAATCTTTATATTTTTTAATTCTTCTAAATTTCTTTTGTCTCTAGATATTTCATCTGTTTCAATAATCATTAGAGCGTCGCTATTTAAAATGTCTTGTTCTATCAAAATTTTTATACTATCTACTGACAAATTATCTTTGTATGGTGGGTCAATAAAAACAATATCAATTTTTTCATTTATGCTCTTTAAGCAGTTTTTATAATCGCAATTCATTATAATTGATTTATCTAAAAATTTAGTTTTTTCTAAATTTTTCTTTATCATTTTTATTGCTTCATAATTATTATCGCAGAAATATGCTTTTTTTGCTCCTCTAGAAATACTTTCTATTCCTAAAGCTCCACTACCTGCAAATAAGTCTAAAACAACAGAGTCATTAATTTTATCATGTATTATATTAAATAATGATTCTTTTACTCTATCTAATGTTGGTCTTGTTGATAAGCTTTCTATAGAGCTTAATTTTGAACCCTTTGCTTTTCCGCTTATTACTCTCATACCCTTATTTTATCCTTATTTTGCTAATTGTCAATAGCCTAAATTAAATTGTAATATATCTTTAATGTATATGTAATACATACATTTTAACATATTTTAAAAATAAAATAAAGAGATAAATGAAAAAAATAACATTTATCTCTATAATTTTATTACAAAAATGTAATTCATTAATCTTCACTCTTAATTTCTTTTAAAAGTTCTAATTGTGATATTAATAAAGACTCCATTTTAGCTTTATAAACATCAAATTGTTTATTTATATTTTCTAATTCTTTTTTCTTTTCTGTAATCTCTTGTTCTATTCCTTCAGTTGCTTCTTTTGCCTTTAATTCTGATTCTTTAATTATTTGGTCAGCTTGTTTTTGAGCTGCGCTTTTAACTTCTTCTGATGCAGATTGCGCTAAAAGTAAAGTACTTTGTAAAGTTGATTCAATTTGTGTGTAATGCTCTAACTTACTTTTTAAATCTTCAACTTCATGTTTACTTTCAGCAACTTGTTTATATAAAATTTCATAATCTTTTGTTAAATCATCTAAAAATTCATCAACTTCTTCTGGATCATATCCATTTAAAGTCTTTTTTGAGAATTTTTTGTTTTCGATATCTAATGGTGTAATCATTGCATCCTCCCTTAAACAAGTCTTAATTCTAATTAAATCTTAAAATTAATTATTTAAATTTCCTTTTAACCAAGAAACAGGTCCTTTTACATCTTCTTTATTATCTGATGTAATATCATAGTTATATGGAGCTACAACAAATATTGAATTAGATATTTTTTGCATATGTCCTTCTAAAGCATGAACTGCTCCACTAATAACATCAATTATTCTTCTAGCAACGTCTTTGTTTACATATTCTAAATTTATAATAATTGATCTTCTTTCTTTTAATAAATCACAGATTTCTTCTGCTTGTTCAAATTCTGTTGGTTGCATTATAACCATTTTTACTTGTGGTTGCATATTAACAACTTTTCCTGCTTTTCTTCCAAACAAGCCTTTTGGTTCTTCTATTTCTTCTTCATTATCATATTCTTCATTTTCATCATAATCTTCATCATAATCTTCTTCTACCGCGTTCATGTTAAACATGTTCATCAACTTATTTACTACGTTTGCCATTAAAAATAACCTCCTATTATTTTTTCATTCGTTATACGACTAATTCTAGTATCTTACTTTTTTAATTTATTGTCAATATAAATTTCCAAATGTAATTGTTATTTAATTGTTTTGTAATTTTATTGTAATATTAACTTGTTTCCGCTATCTGCTCTTGACTAGGCTCTATAATAAGCTCATCATAAAGCATTATTGATGTTTTTGCTTTATTGCTTACTTCTAAATCTTTTATCTCTGAAGTACTATAATTTGTAACTATTGAATAATCTTCACCTTTTTTAGTTACTTTAACTAATACTTTTTCTAAGTATCCTGCTTTTGTCCTAATTACATAATTTAGGTTATTTTCTGTTATTATGGCTGAATTTGCGATTTTATATCCTGTACTATCCCACCATATTATGTCAAAATTAATTTTTCTATATAATAATAATTCGTTTATTCCTTCTGTAAAGCTCAAAATAATGGTAACTTCCGCATCATTTTCTCTTGTTATATATTCTATAGTTGCATCTACAGTTTTAGAGCTTGGAAGTGTTATTTTAACTTTGTCACCTACCTCTGCTGAATTAGCTTCTTCAGTTCTAGATGTACATGCGATATAACATATAAAATTATTTATTATTTTTCCTGTTTCATTGCTAGTTGATATGATTTGTCCAGTCTTTAAATTTAAATCTGTAAAAAATTTTTTATTATATTTAGAAAAATCTGTAGTTGTAAGTATATTTTCTAGTCCATCTACTCTATATGATACAATTCCGCTAACAGGTGATGTTATATATTCTGAGCCAGAATTTAATTCATTTTCATAAGAGCTTCTTTCGTCAATTAATTTTTTTAAGTATGAACCACTTGGACTAAGTTCTCCAGCTATTTTTGCTTTTTTCTTTACATAATCGTTAATTTCTTTTTTAGTTTCTTGAATTGTCTGTATATTATTTAGTTGATTTATATTGCTAAGTTTTTCACTAATTTGCTTGTCTAATAATTTAGTATCTGCTAAAGTTAGTTCATCATTGTTATTTTCAATTGCTTCTTGTATTTTTAAATCTAATGACTTAATTTTGTCTTTTAGATTATTTTCTCCACTAGTATAATATCTAAATATTGATTCTCCTTTTGCTACTCTGCTTCCTTCATAAGAAATTTGTTCCATACCATTTTTATAATTTTGTCCTTGGAGTACAGTTTCTTCTCTAATAATATAACCAGTGTCTGTTTCTTCTTTTGAAATTTTTCCGTTCTTTACTATAAATGTGCTACTTGGATTTTTTACTAAATTAATTATTGAAATTATAATGTAAATAGACATTATAACTAATAAAAACGTAGTTAATAAAAGCTTTAATTTATTCAGCTTTTGTTTTCGTTTTATTTTAATTTGGTTTGTTTTTTTACTTTCCACTAATTTTCTCCAATTTTACTATAAACTATTCAAATTTTATTATAAATTATTCAGAATAATATTTGTGTTTTCTTCTTTTGTTTGATTTATTCCATCTAACCAAATTGCATCTTTGTATGCTCTAAACCATGTTAATTGTCTTTTTGCATACCTTCTAGTTTCTTGTTTTATCTTATCTATCATATCTTCTTTAGAAATAGCTCCCTCAAGATATTGGACAACTTCTTTATAACCTAGGCCTTGCATTGCTGTTGGAAATCTTTCATATTTTTCTTTTATAGCTTTTACTTCTTCAATTAATCCTTGTTCTATCATCAAGTCAACTCTTTTATTAATTCTTTCATATAAAATTTCTCTATCCATACTAAGAACAAAAACTTTATAATCATATTCAAGTTCTTTTCTTGACTCTTTTTCTAATTCAGTTTTAGTTTTACCAGTTGAATTATATATTTCTAAAATTCTTGTTATTCTTTTTCTGTCATTAGAACTAATTTTTTCCATTGCTTGAGGATCAATTTCAAGTGCTCTTTTATATAATTCTGAAATATCAATTTCTTCTAATTGTTTTCTATATTCTAAATCAATGTTTTCTTCTTTAAAATTTATATTATAAATTAATGAATTGATATAAAGGCCTGTGCCACCAACTAAAATTGGTGTTTTTCCTTTTGCTAAAATTTCTTTAATTGTATTTTCAGCATCTTTTTTAAAATCAGCTACACTATATCTCTCATTTGGATTTATAAAATCTACTAAGTGATGTGTTGCCATTTTTCTTTCTTCTTCAGTTGGCTTTGCAGTCCCAATATCCATTTCTTTATATATTTGCATAGAATCGCAAGATATTATTTCTCCATTAATTTGGTTTGCAAGTTCTATTCCAAGAGCTGTTTTTCCAGATGCAGTCGGACCACATATTACTATAATTTGTGGTTTTTTCATGTTATATTTGCCTTTCTTTTTTATTATTTTGAATTTTGTAAATTAACAATTCCTGCTATTATACTTTTAACATAATTACACTCTATAATAATTAAAATTACATCTATTATTAAACATATAATTATATTTCTCATAAATTTTTCTTTTTCTATATCTAATGACTTGATTTTATTAATTTGAATTGCAAGTGGTGATGCCATTAATATTAGATTTATCGGAACTATGCTAAATACTAGTAGATTTTTGACAGGTCCTGAAAATTCTCCTGACATACCTGCTTGTCCTATACCAAAAATTATATTTGCTAAAATAAAATTAAAAAGTATTAACATAATTGTAACAATAATTCTAAATTTTATTTCTGTTCCTTTAAGCATATTAAATAATATGAAAAATGAAAATAAATTTATAATTATAATTGAAATCACTATTATACTTGTCATATTTAAATACTACCTTCTTGAAAATTTCTTTTCTATATCTGTTTTAGACATTTTAATTACAGTTGGTCTTCCATGTGGGCAACTAAATGGATTTGGAAGTTTTAATAACTCTTGCATTAAGCTATCAACTTCTTGAGGAGTAAGTGCCATGTGAGCCTTAACTGCTGCTTTGCATGCAACTGTTGCTAAAAATTTGTCTTCTAGTTCTTGCTTTGCAGTTCTTGCAACAGTATTAATTTCATCAAGAGTTTCCAAAAATATTTCTTTTGTATCAAAATTCATACAAAAATCAGGCACACCCATTAATTTAACTGTTCCTTCTCCAAACTCTTCTACCATAAATCCTGCTTTTTCAAAAAGCATCTTGTTGTCTTTAAAAATTCCCATTTCTTTAGTACTTAAATTTATTATATCTGGTAAAAGTAATATTTGAGAATCTTTGTTTTCATCACTAAAGTAATTTTTCTTTACTTTTTCATACATTATTCTTTCATGAGCAGCATGTTGATCTAAAATATATAAATCATCATTAATACTCAAAATTATATATGTATTAAATGCAATTCCAATAAACTTGTATGGTAATTTTGATTCTTCTTCATCATTTTCGAACATTGATATTTCATTATTTGTTATTGGAGATATTGGATATTTTTCTTCTTCCTCTTTTACTACTTCTTCGTGTTCTTTTTTTGCAGTTTCAATGTCTCTTCCAAATAATTTTTTGTACATTTCTTCAAAAGACAACTCTTGTTCTTCTTCAATTTCTTCTGTTTTATCTTCTGTTGGTTCTATGACTTCTTCTACTTTATCAGCTGTTGGTTCTATTACTTCTTCTACTTTATCAGCTGAATCTTCTATGTTTTCATCAACTTTAGCTTCTACATCTTCATTATTTGTTTTTTCTAATTCATTTTCTGCTAAATTTTCATCTATGATGTCTTTTTTATCTTCTGCGTTTTCTTTTTCTTCACTTTCAATTTTATCATCACTTGATTTTTTTGAATTACTTAAAAATGCTGTAAATTTACTTAATCCACTAGAAATTTCTTCTGCTGTTTTCGCTTTAGCTATTTCTTTCACAAATTTAGTTCTAGTTTCTTCATCTAAGCCTTTTATAGTATCTTTAAAATCGCTGAATCTTGTTCCATCACTTTCAGTATTATTTTCTGTATCTGCTGTTTTTTCAGTATCCACATCACTTTCAGATTTAGAAGAAGCAAAACTTTTATTTAATCCCCAAGCCTCAATTCTATCTTTATTTTTAATTTCTTTTAAAATATCGTTAGGTGTGTAATCAGAATAATCTTTTTCTGTATCTGCGACTAAATCACCTTTAAGTAATGTTTCTTTAATTGAGTGATAAACAGCCTTAAAAACATTAGACTCATCTTGAAATCTAATTTCTAATTTAGTTGGATGAACATTAACATCTACTTTTTTTGCATCCATATCAATATTTAAAATTAAAAATCCATGCTTTCCAACTGTAACTAATCCTTTAAATCCTTGTTCAGCTGCACTTGTTAATGTTTTATCTTTTACAAATCTATGATTTACAAAAAATAATTGGTTTGATCTATTAGAGCGAGAAATTATTGGTTTTCCAACTGCTCCTGTAATATGCATATCTTCGAAAGTATAATCAACTGGCAAAATATTTTCCATTACTTCTTTTCCATAAATTGCATATATACAATCTTCTAATTTACCATTTCCATTAGTTTGAATAGATGTTTTTCCTGAACTTATAAGCTTAATTGCAACATCTGGATTAGCTAAAGCTATTCTTGTTACAGTATCTTCTATATATCCTAATTCAGTAAAATCTTTTCTTAAAAATTTATATCTAACTGGTGTGTTATAAAATAAATCTGTTACAGTTATACTTGTACCTTTTGAAGTTCCCTCTTCATGTTTATCTATTAAATCTCCACCTTCAAAAACTACTTTGTATCCCATATCTTCATCTGCAGTTTTTGATACTAATTCTATTTTTGATATTGCAGCAATACTTGCTAAAGCCTCACCTCTAAAACCCATAGATTTAACTACTTCTAAATCTTTAGCTTGTCTAATTTTGCTAGTTGCGTGTCTTTCAAAAGCAATTTCCATATCATCAGGCATTATTCCGCTTCCATCATCAATAACTTTTATATATGAAATTCCACCATTTTTTACATCTATTGTAATATTTTTCGCACCGAGCATCTATTGAGTTTTCTACTAATTCTTTAACTACTGATGCAGGTCTTTCAATAACTTCACCTGCTGCAATTTGGTTTATTGTTAAATCATCTAATAAAACAATCTTTCCCATTTCGTTGGCTTATGATAGGCTAAATCCCCATCATATCCTCCTTTCTTGCATACTACTTTTAAATTCATTTCGATTATATCATAACTTAAATATTTTTGTACAGTATCGTAACCAAATTATTTTATTATGAATAATATATATCATACTAAAGATTTACTAACTTAAATAATGTAAATTTCATTATTTAAGAAATCTTGATAGGAGGTAATCAAATGAGAGGTTGTAACAGTGAATGGATATGGTTCATTATCCTAATAATTGTACTATGTAACTGTGGCTGTGGCGGTAGAGATAATGACTGTGGCTGTATGCCAAACCCACCATGCTGTGGTAACTAATTATCTATTAAAATGATAATTAAGATTTTATTAATAAGGGAAGGAGGAAACTTTAATGCAAGATAGATGTGGAAGAGATAATGATTGTTGCTGCATAATAATAATCTTATTATTATTAGTATTCTGCTGTGGCGGAAATAAAGGATTTTGCTGCTAATTATAAACATTAATACATTTTAATTAAAATTTCTTATTTGCTTTAAAAATAACAATGCAAAAACAAACACATATAAAATAATATGTGTTTGTTTCGTTTTTAGATATACCAGTCAATTTTTATACTCCAAGTTTCCTTTAAAGAGTATTTACAAAAATTACTTAATTCAAATACAATGTCATTTGAAATCTTATTTAAATCCGCTATCATTTCTTCAAAATATCTGTGTATTTTGTTGACATCTAAAATCTCAGATTCAATAGACACTTCAAGAGTTAAAGGTTCAAATGATATAAATCCATAATTTCCTTTGTTGAACTTACATAATTTAGGCTCTCTTAATTGCCGAACTATTTGTTTCAAATACTCTTTCTTCTGTTCATCCCAGTCTTGTTCTTCTATAGCTTGCTCTAATTTTACTTCAAGTTTTGGGACTTCCAGTATTGCATTGTTAAGTAACTTTACTAATGACATGATTGCCTCCTTTTGCTAAAATGTTGCTAGATTCACAAATTAGACTTTTTCAAATTTTTAGTTACAGGCACAATTATACCATATTTTTATACTATATGCTAGTATTTTATAATATTTTTTGCATATTTATAAAATAAGTCTGCACTATTTTCTACCACTTGTTTAAAAAATTCTATTTCTTCTTCACTATAATTGCCTTCCCATACTGTTACTTTATATGTTGGTAATTGTATTCTAACAGAATCAAATCCATTTTCATTAGGTCTTTCAAAATGAACATCTATACATTCTATATCATTTTCAATATACACATTAGAAAAAACATTTGTAGTAGTAAAGCATTTAAAAGTTTGAAATTTGCAAAAAACTTTAAAATGTAGTATTATTAACATAATGGCAATAGTCATGTTGTAACCGTTATAAAATTATCACTTAAGGAGGTATAAACTATGAAACGGTATGAAAAATTTGTGTTTGAGGCAGAAAAAGGTATAACTTTTGATGTTTCAGAGGGAACAAATGGAGAGTTAATTATCAGAGCTCTGAACATTACTACAACCAATGTTTACTCTACGGACTATGTAAATCCTCCAATTCCAGAAGGATATCAGTATGTCTGGGGAGAATGGAACAATGGATTTGTAATTGAAAGATGTTCAGATGGAAGCCAGTTTGTATGGATTCCTGTTGGAAGTCTTGACTCTAATGGAACACTTGATGGAGTATATTTTTCGGAGAAATTCGGCAGGCGTAATTATATGAACGATGTATTTTCATATAATGAATTCAATGAACCTATAGATAGTGAATTTTTCGAACAGCTTGAAAGTGTCAAAAAATATGGGGGATTTTATATTTCTCGTTATAACATTTCCAAAAGTTCAATAGGAAAACCACGGTCGGTAAAAGGATTGATTCCATGGGTAAACATCTCTTTTGATGATGCCAAAAAGGTTGCTTCTAATTTCGAATATAATAATAAAGCAGTTAAAAGTCATCTGACTTTTGGTGCAGAATATGATTCGGTATTGGAATGGTTTATCAAAACGAAAGTTAAAACTCTTGAAGAAATTACAAAGGACTCTACTAAATGGGGATCTTTAGAGAAAGGAGTTAAAACAGGAAGTAGCGAAGATTGGAGTGTTAATAACATATATGACTTTGCAGGTAATGTAGCTGAATGGACACAAGAACAGTATAAAAATTTGTATCGTGTTGTCCGTGGTGGCGATTACGACGAAAATGGACGCTGTAATCCTGTTGCCCATCGCTCATGCTACAGTCCCCCTTTAAAAATTTTCGACTATTTTTTCACTGGTTTTCGTGTTGTGCTTTGTATTAAGTAGGACTGTCCACTGTTATAGTATTATAATTTGTTCCTAAACACAGATTAAAGGAGAGAACTTTGAAATTTCAAAGTCTCTCTTTTTTTAATTTTTGATTATGAGTGAATATTTAATTCACAAAATAAAAAGCGATAACCTTCGTTACCGCTTTCATTTTGTGGTTGGGCTGGCTAGATTCGAACTAGCGCATGCATGAGTCAAAGTCATGTGCCTTACCGCTTGGCTACAGCCCAATATATTAATTTGAATTTTTTCGCATACTGACACTGTAACTCACTGCGTTCGAACAGTCTCAGCAGCTTGGCTACAGCCCAATATAATAATTTAAAATGGGGTGGAATATGGGACTCGAACCCATGGTCTCCAGTGCCACAAACTGGCGCGTTAACCAACTACGCTAAATCCACCATATTCTTATTACAAACATAATTAATTTTACCCCATTTTTTCTATTCTGTCAACTATATTTTTAAAAATCTTTTTCTTTTTAGTCTTCTTTTGCCCAAATTACTAGTCTTGAATTAACATCATCTGTACATGTTGTTAATGTTATTTCTCTTTTTCCTGCTGTATCTCTAGTTGCATATTCGAAGTCATTTGATGCTGTTACATATATATTATATATTGTATATTTTATTCTATTTCCATCTAAGTCTGTAATATAAACTACATCACCTAATTGTAAGTTTTTATTGTTTGAAAAAAATGTTCCATTTCTATAATTATGTCCTGCTATTACAGTATTTCCAACTTGATTAAGTCCTACTCCATACAACAATCCTACTGAAGCTTTCATTGATTCAGGAGTTGCTCTATCTAATATTGGATAATTAGCTTTAATTGCTGGAATTTCGATTTTTCCTACAACTGTGAAACCTTTATATGTTTGCTTTGCAAGATTTTTCATATTTCCAGTAGTTGCTGTATTTGTTGATTCTATTTGATTAACGTCTATTTGTAATGACACATTTTCTTGTACTGTTTCATTTTTTGTTATATTTCTTATAGTTACTCTATTGTCAAATTCATCTAAAGCTTGATTTGCAGAAGCATTAATATAATATTTTTGGTATAAATCATATCCCCAAAATCCTAAAACTATAAAAATGGCTGCTACTACAACTATTAATATTACAGTTAAAACTTTATTATATTTTTTTTCTTCCATTTTCTTCTCCTCTACATTTAAATTATAATTTATAAAAAATATTAATCATATATTTATGTTTTACTCTAATATTGCTTTTATTCTTCTTACGCCACTAGAGCACGCTTCTTCTTTTACAATTTTAAAATGTCCTAATTCTTTTGTATTTTTTACATGAGGCCCTCCGCATAATTCTTTTGATACTTCTCCTATAGAATATACGGTTACTATATCTGGATATTTTTCAATAAACATACATTCTGCTCCAGATTTTAATGCTTCTTCTTTTTTCATTGTTTCAACATTAACTGCTAGTTCTTCTTGTATCCATTTATTTACTAAATCTTCTGCTTGTTTCTTTTCTTCATCTGTCATTTTATGATCACAACTAAAGTCAAATCTCATCCTTTCTGCTGTAATATTTGATCCTCTTTGATGAACATCTTTATTTATTACTTGTTTTAATGCTGCATTTAAAAGGTGTGTTGCTGTATGATATTTTACTTCCATTTCTCCTGTTCCTGATAAACCACCTTTAAATTTTTGCTCACTTCCAAGTCTTGATTTTTCTTGATGTGCTTTAAATAATTTATCTACTTCGTCCATATTAACTTTAAGTCCATTTTCTACTGCTAAATCTTTACTAACTTCTGGTGGAAATCCATATGTTTCATATAGTTTGAAAATATCATTACTGTCTATTATATCTTTGCCTTCATTTTTTATCCTATTTACAACTTTTTCAAATTCTCTTTCTCCACGAATTAAAGTTTTCATAAATTTATCTTTTTCTTGAACTATAACTTCTTTTATAGTATCTCTTTTTTCAACTAATTCTGGATAAAGTTCTTTTAATGTTTCTATATCTAAGTCTATTAATTCATCTAATTCATTTAAGTCAATTTCTAGTTTATTTAAATGTCTTGTCATCCTACGAATTAATCTTCTTAAAATATATCCTCTATCTATATTACTTGGTCTTCCACCATCTGAAACTATCATTATACTTGATCTTAAATGTTCTGCTACTATTCTTCTGCTTGCAATGTCATCTTTTTTAGCTAAATTTTCAAGCTTGTCCATTATTGGTTTAAATATTTCTGTATCAAAAGGAGTTTCTTTTCCTTGTAAAAGCATTGTCATTCTTTCTAAACCTAAACCTGTATCAACATTTTTTTGAGAAAGTTTTGTATATTTTCCGTCTTTTTTTAAGTATTCCATAAATACATTATTCCAAATTTCAACATATTTTCCACAATCACATGATGGTTGGCAATTTTCTCCACAAGGCTCTTTTCCTGTATCATAAAACATTTCTGTATCTGGCCCACAAGGTCCTTCTTCTCCTGCTATCCACCAATTATCATCTTTGCCATAGTAGTAAATTCTTTCATCTGGAATTCCTGCTTTTTTCCAACACTCAGCAGTTAATGTATCTCTAGGACAATCTTCATCCCCTGCAAAACATGTAACTGAAATTTTTTCACTTGGTATTTCTAATACTTTTGTTAAAAATTCATAGCTCATTGCTATTGATTCTTCTTTAAAATAGTCTCCTAATGACCAATTTCCAAGCATCTCAAAATATGTAAGATGACGGTTGTCTCCTACTTCTTCTATATCATTAGTACGCACACATTTTTGAAAATCTGTAAGTCTTGTTCCTTCTGGATGTTTTGCTCCTAAAAGATATGGTACTAATGGTTGCATACCTGCTGTTGTAAATAAAACTGATGGGTCATTTTCTGGAATTAATGGTGCACTTGGGATGACCTTATGATTATGATTTTTAAAAAACTCTAAATATTTATTTCTTATTTCTATTGCTTTCATTTTATAATTCTCCCTTTTTATTATTTCATAAAATGGTTTTATTTTCAATTATTTTATATTTCAAAATCATAACATTATTATAACATATTTTAAACTTTATGTAAACATATTTTATACTTTAAGTTTTGTTTTTTATTTAAAAATAAATCTTTTTAAGATATTTTTAACTGTTTTAATAATTTTGATTTATACTACATATAAAATAATTGCTATTAACTGAAGTAAAGTTGCAATATCTACACACAAATGAAAAATTGAGTGCATATATTTTTTTGTTCTTCCAATTCCATACAGAATTGTACCAATAGTATAGACTATTCCTCCTGCTAAAATTAGCATTGCTCCTGGCATAGTAATAGCTTCAATTAGTAAATCCATTTTAAATATTATAAGCCAGCCCATTACTAAATAACAAATCATTGAAAAAACTTTATATTGTTTCAAATCTATTGCATTTAGCACTATTCCGATAATAGCTAATATCCAAACAATTGCAAACATAACCCATGCTGCAACTGGATCTACCATCCTTATTGGACTAAGAAGTATTGGCGTATATGTTCCTGCAATTAATATAAATATTGTACAGTGATCTAATACTTGCATTACCTTTTTGGCTTTTCTTTTTGGATTTAATCCATGATAAACACTCGACATTGTGAATAAAAATATCATAGAAATTCCATATATAATACTTCCAATTATTGAATATGCATCTTTATGAATTATAGAAATAACTAGACAAATTATCATACCTATAATTCCAATAGAGCCCCCAACAATATGAGTTACCATATTGAATATTTCTTCACCCTTTGTGTACTTTGGTAAATTTCTATCATCTAACTTTGTTCTTGGCATTTTTTCTCCTAATCTTTTCTATTTTTATGTTATTATTTTCTAAATTTTATGTACTAACTTTTCTTTTATTAATTTTTTATTATTTTACTTCTTCTCCAATTAATTCTAAGCCGTCTACATCTTTTATTTCTATTTTCAAAATATTATTTTCTAGATTCTTATTTGTTTTTACTTTTACTAGCATATAGTTTGACGTATGTCCTTTAAAATATCCATCGCTATCCATTTCTTCAAACAATACATCTAACTTTCTACCAATATATTTTTTATTATATTCTATCTGATTTTGATTTGATAAATCAATTATTTTTTCACTTCTTATATCTTTAATATCTCCTTCTACTTGCTCATCCATTTTTTCAGCAACTGTTCCTTTTTTTGGAGAATATTTAAAAGTATGGATTTTATATAATTTTATCTTTTTTAAATAATTATATGTTTTTTCAAACGCTTCTTCTGTCTCACCTGGAAAGCCTACAATAATATCTGTTGTAATCATTACATCTTCAAATTTATTTCTAATTAGCTCTAATGATTTTTCAAATTCTTCTGTATTATATCTTCTATTCATCCTCTTTAAAGTATCATCACATCCACTTTGTAATGATAAATGAAAATGATTACATATTTTTTCTAGTTTTGAAAGTCTTTCTATAAATTTTTCTGTAATAAGCTTTGGCTCTATTGAACCTAATCTAATTCTTTCTATTTTTTCAATTTTATTAAGCTGTTCTAACAGTTCAATTAACCTAAATCCTCCAGTTGCTAAATCATCTTTTGGATTAAATTTTTCATAACTTTCTGTATATCCATATATTTTTCTATATTCATCAACTTTTTTTTCATCAAAGTCTTTTCCATAAGATGCTATATGTATTCCTGTAAGAACAACTTCTTTTATTCCTTTTTCTGCAATT
>CANQCW010000004.1 GCA_947591055.1 uncultured Clostridia bacterium
CTCCCTACTTAAGGCAAGGGTTTTCCTAATGTAAATCTCCCTACTTAAGGCAAGGGTTTTCCTAATGTAAATCTCCCTACTTAAGGCAAGGGTTTTCCTAATGTAAATCTCCCCATTTTTGGCAGGGGTTTTCCAACTCTGTAATCTTTCGATTACTTTTATAGTATATTCATTATACAATATTCTTATACTTTTGTCAACCCGAAAATTAACAAATTTTACAAATTTTTTATATTATTAATCTTCATCTTTTGATGCATTTAATTTTATGAGTTTCATTATTTCTACTATGATAACTGGCATAAATATCAATAATATACATTCAAATATCTTATCTACTGGAAGTGCAATTATTCCAAATACACCTTGAAGTCCCGGAATTAGCAGCACTAAGAACATTAATAAACTTGATACTCCAATTGCAAGTAATAACATTTTATTATTAAATATTCCTGTCTTTAGGATTGATTCTTTGTTGCTTCTTATATTAAATACATGAACAAGTTCTCCAAAAGCTAACACAATAAATGCCATTGTTTGACCTATTTCTATTTTTATCTCTTCTATTGATAAGTTTGGATACATACTTTGCATTTTTGAAATTGTTTCTTCATTTGATGCTAAACCTAATATAAATGCAATCAATGTAATTAATCCTATCATTATACCTTGATAAACTATTCTCCAAGTCATCCCTTTTGTAAATATTCCTTTATTCTTATTAGGTTTTCTTTGCATTACATTTTTACTTGCCGGATCTACTGACAAAGCTAGAGCTGGAAGCGAATCTGTAACTAGATTAATCCATAACAATTGTGGTACTAAGAATATTACAATTTTATCTATTCCAATATTAAATGCATTGCTAAGTACAGGAGTTAATAAAATAGACAAGAACAATACTACAATCTCTCCAATATTGCTAGATAATAAGAATTGAATAGCTTTTAAAATATTATCATAAATTCTTCTTCCTTCTTCTACGCTATCAACAATAGTTGCAAAATTATCATCTGTTAAAATTAAATCAGCCGCTTCTTTTGATACATCAGTTCCTACAATTCCCATTGCACAACCAATATTAGATGTTTTCAAAGCTGGTGCATCATTTACTCCATCACCTGTCATTGCCACAACTTTGCCATAGCTTTGCCAAGCTTTTACTATCCTTACTTTATGCTCTGGAGATACTCTTGCATATACTGAATATTTTTTTACATTTTTTCTTAAGTCTTCATCAGACATTTTTTCTAATTCTAATCCTGTAATTGCCTCTGATTCATCTTTTAAGATTCCTAATTCTTTTGCAATCGCAATAGCTGTTATCTTATGGTCTCCAGTTATCATTACTGTTCTTATTCCAGCTGTTTTACATTTAGCAACTGCCTGTTTTACTTCCATCCTTGGTGGATCTATCATCCCACACATTCCTAAGAATATTAGGTTTCCTTCTAAATCTTTCATTTCTTCTTTTGAAGGTTTATGGTCAATTTCTTTATAAGCCATACCCAAAACTCTTAAAGCATCTTTTGCCATATTTTCATTTTCTTGTTTTATTTTTTCTTCATATTCTTCTGTTTTTTCTAATGTTTCTCCATTAAGTTCTATTTTAGTACATCTCTCTAAAAGTTCATCTATTCCACCTTTTGTATAAACAAAATATCTTTCTCCTACTTTATTAACTGTTGTCATCAATTTTCTTTCTGAATCAAATGGAATTTCTTCAACTCTTTTATATTCTTCAAATTTACTTGGGTTAAAATCAAGAGTAAATCCCATATCTACTAAAGCTGTTTCTGTTGGATCTCCTATTAGTTCTTTATCTTTTCCAACTTTAGTATCATTGCATAACATACTTGTATAAATTAAGCCTCTTAGTTCGTCATCAATTTCACTAATATCTTCTACTTTTTCTGTTTTGTTATTCCAGAAAATTTTCTTAACAGTCATCTTATTTTGAGTAAGAGTTCCTGTCTTATCACTACAAATAACTGTAGTACATCCTAAAGTTTCAACAGCTGGCAATTTTTTTACAATAGCATGTTTTTTTACCATCCTTTGAACACCAATTGCAAGTACTATTGTAGAAACAGCAGCTAAGCCTTCTGGAATTGCTGCAACCGCTAAAGATACTGCTGTCATAAACATATCAAGAGGTTCTTTTCCATATCCTAAACCTATTAAAAATATTACTGCACATATAATTAAAGCAACTATTCCTAGAATTTTTCCTAATTTATTTAATTTCTGAGCAAGAGGAGTTTCTTCTTTTTTAGTATTACTAATGATTTCTGCAATTTTACCTACCTCTGTATTCATCCCTGTTTCAACTACTATGCCTTTTCCTCTACCATAAGTTACAAGTGATGAAGAAAATAACATATTAACTCTATCTGCTATTCCCACTTCTTTTCCATCTAATTTATCTGACATTTTATCAACTGGTAATGATTCTCCCGTAAGTGCTGACTCTTGTACTTTTAAATTAATAGATTCAATTATTCTTAAATCAGCTGGAACATAGTCTCCAGTATCTAAAACAACTACATCTCCTACTACTAGTTCTCTTGCAGGTAATATAACTTGTTTTCCATCTCTTATTACTTTTGCTGTATGAGCACTCAATTTTTGAAGAGCCTCTAATGACTTTTCGGCTTTTTGCTCCTGTGCTACACCAATTATTGCATTTGCAATAATAACAATCATTATTATAATAGTATCTGTTAAACCTTCTCCATTAATAGAACCTATTATTCCTGAAACTATTGCAGCAATTATTAAAACTATAATCATAAAATCTTTAAATTCTTCTAAAAACTTTACAATTATACTTTTCTTTTTTCCTTGTTTTAATTCATTAAATCCTTGTTCTTCTTGTCTTTTTAAAACTTCATTGTTACTTAGTCCATTATTTATGTCTGTTTTTAGCTCAGCCTTTACAGACTCTACATCTTTGTCATACCAATTATTCATAAATTAAATTTATATAATCAAATATATAAAAATAAATGATTATTTTCCCTTCTTTAAAATTTTATTTAATTATATTCTTATAATTTCAATTTATTATACATTAATAAATATCAATATTCAATTATTATTTGTAAAAATTTAGTATATTTTTTTTATTAAAATTTAAAGCTAAACCAATTACAGTTATGTAGAAATTTTGCTTGAAATTTACATAAAATTATGATATACTATAAATTATGATATATTATTAACATTATTCGCAACTATGCGAATTAAAAAGTAGCAATTTTAAATGTCTCGTATAACAATTGTAAGGAGGAATTTATATGAAATTATTTCACACAGAAAATGGCAAGGAAGTTGTTTACGTTCAAATGCAGGATATTATGTATTTGTATAACAGTACTATGCCAATACCTGAATTTATATTTACGAAGGTATTAACAGGTTTAAGTTATGTTAATGACTCAAATCGGTTTGATTTTGTAAGGTTTGATGAAGAAGATGAAGTAAGTTTTTTCAAAGATTTAGAATTTATTATTGACTATGACAAGTATAAAGACTTTACTGATGAACAGTTAGAAAAAGAAATAAAAAAACTTGCTGAGAAAGCCAATAAAACAGCTGATCAATGGAACAATATGTCAGCAAAAAAGAGAAAACAGAACTATAATCTTTTGCAGGAACATGAAGAACTTGAATATATGATAAACTTCTTGTTTGAAATTTATGATGTAAAACATGGCAAGAGAAAAATGCCTTTTCCTAAATTTGTAGAGGTTTAAACAGCAAAATCAAAAAAGTGAAATAATAAAAAACTCTGCCTAAAGGCAGAGCTTTTTATTTTATTACTTTTGTATATAACTATTTGTGGTGACCCCTACGGGAATCGAACCCATGATTCAGCCTTGAGAGGGCTGCGTCTTAACCGCTTGACCAAGGGGCCATAACACATTTATTATACATTAAATAAACTCCTTAGTCAACTAAATTTATGCTATTTTTTAGAATTTCTTGTAACCTATCATTTCTTTTAGTTAAATACAAATATCCAATTAAAGCCTCAAAAGCAGTTGAATACATATAGTCTTCAGCTGAAGCATGTTTTGGAAGATGATGATTTTCTGTATTTCTTCCTCTCCTTACAATTTCTTTTTCATCCTCTGTTAATTCTAATTTTTTAACGATTTCTGCTTGTGATGATGCTTTCACATATTTTATTGACAATATATGTAACTTATGTGGGTTCAAGTTTGTTTGGTTGCTTAAATAAGTTCTTATGTACATTTCATACACACTATCTCCAACATATGCCCAAGTTAGTGGCGACATCATATTTATTTCTGTTTCATTTTTCTTAATTAATTCTTCTTGAAATTCCATATTTATTTTCCTTCTATTAACACTTTATCACTAAAATACTAATTAATTTATTTTACAATATATTTTATAGTATATTTTGCAATTATATTTTATAATTATATTTTGTAGTTATACTTTTTAATTGTATTTTATAATTACGTTTTGTAATTATATTTTATGATTATATTTTATAATTTCATTTTTTAATTATACTTTTTAATTATACTTTTTAATTATATTTTGTAATTATATTTTGTAATCATATTTTGTAATTATATTTTATAATTGTATTTTATAATTATATTTTATGCACATCTTTTTTATAGTCAAATTTTAATTGTATTTTTTATACTCACAAATAACTGTTATTGAGGGCTTTCTAATGATATTCTTCCTAATTTTCCAGTTCTAAAATCATTTAAAATCATATCAGAGATTTTTTGTTCATTGATTTTTCCTCCAGAAAGTATTGCTCCTTTTTTTAGTGCAATCTTATCTCTAATATCAATTATTTCTTCATTTTCTTCTATCTTAATTTCATACCTATTTTCTACTTCTTCTTTATAATTTTCTACTAAATATTTTAACAGATTATAAGATATTTCTTCATTATCTATAGCATGTTCTCCTATTGTATTTAAATACGCTAGATGTTCTGCCACACATTTATTACCAAGCTTAGGCCATAACATTCCCGGAGTATCTAAGAGTTCAATTTTATTATCTACTTTTATCCATTGCTTATTTTTTGTAACTCCAGGTTTATTTCCAACTTTAGCTACACTTCTTTTAGCTAAACAATTAATAAAAGTTGATTTTCCAACGTTTGGTATTCCTAGAATCATTACCCTTGCACTTCTTCCAACTCTTCCTTTTTGTATATATTTTTCTTCGATATCTTGGTAAGCTAGTTTAATTTGATTTATAACTTCCTTCATACCTTTTCCTGTATTTGATTCTACTTTGATGCAAACAATATTATTCTTTTTATAATATTCTATCCATTTTGTTGTAACAACATCATCTGCTAAATCAGCTTTATTTAATACAACTATTTTCTTTTTATTTTTTGAATATTCTTTTACATCTGGATTTTGCGAAGATTCTGGTGCTCTGGCATCTAATATTTCTATTATTATATCTATTAATTTTAAATCTTCTATTATTTGTTTTTTAGTTTTAGCCATGTGCCCTGGATACCAAGCCACAGAAATTTTAGAATTTTCTTTGTTGTTATCTATATTTTCATCATTTTTGTTTTTCAATTTTACTCACCACCTTTTTATTTTCATATAAAAGTTAATTTATTATTTTTTTGGTTCAATTTTTTTAATTTCATCTATATATTCGTAATTTAAATTATTATTTTTAGATATAGCTGATTTTTTAGTTTCTTTTTCATATAAATCTTTTGCTCCTTTGGCAACTCCTCCACCACGCTTTGCAACATTTAAATTTTCTTTTAATCCTTTTGGATGTTCTTCTCTTGCAATATCCCTTGTTGCTATTTCACCTATATTTGTTAGAGCAACTTCAATATCAGTCATATTATCTCTTAAAGATTCTTTTCTAAGACCTTTTATTCTTTTATATTCAGAAGCAGTCATATCTGACCAACCTTTATATATTTCATTAGTTAAAAGTGCATATTCTAATGGTTTAGAAATTCCGCCTTCCTTCCAAACATCAGTAAGTTTAAATCGATCTACAATTCCATTTAATCTTGCTTTTATCCAATCATCACTATATCCTTTTTTACGATAATATTCTACTGCTCTATTTACCGCAATTTCAGGATCAAATACTTCATCAATTCTTTCACTTCCTAAATTTGCAAGCCATAGTTTAAATGGTTCTGCTTTAGGACTAGGAATTGATTCTATAAGTCTTAACATATCTTTTGTATTTAAGGTATCTGTTAATCTTAATTTACCATCATTAGCTACCAATTTCAACTGCACGATTTTTTCGTGCAGTTGGCTTCCTTCTTCTTTTAATTTTCTTTTTAAGTCGCTCCAATAATTTCTTGGAATATTAGCATTTGTTAACGCGCCAACAACATCAACAACACTAAAATAATAATCTTCCTTCTCACTATCCCAAATACTTCTTATTTCTTTACCTTCAAATAAATTTGAAATAGTTTCTAATTTGTTATTCAAAAATTAACACCTACTTTCTTCCATTTTTTTACTCTCCTATAATTCTCATTTAATATAACTCTTTCAATATTTTAACACAAAAACAAGCAATTTTCAACTAATTGCTTGCTTTGATAATTTATGATTTTTGTACCATTTTGAAAATTCTCTCATAGAATCTACTGAATCGTATTTAACTCTATTTTCTCTTTCTTCATCAGTCATTTGAGCTAGAGTTTTATCATATCCATAAGGCTTATATATCATCCATTTAAAAATTTCTCCTATATGAAAAAAATATATTTGCTAATGGAATATCTGCTGGGCACATATCAAATTTTAAAATATCTTCTTTTGAGGCAAAAGTATATTCACTATGGTCTTGAAGTTTAAATTCCCCTGATATGTATTCACACTCATATAATCTTAAATCTACTACTTTTGATGGATATTCATATACATTGTTGGTTACAAATCTTTTTGCTTTTATTTCTAAATCAAATTCTTCTTTTATTTCTCTTTCAATTGCGTGTTTTTCATCTTCACCTTTTTCTACTTTTCCTCCTGGGAATTCCCATTTTCCTAAAACACTTTCATCTCCAGTTTTTCTTTTTGCTATTAAATATTTATTATCTTTTTTTATTAAAGCTGCAACTACTGTAATCATAATAATTCCTTCTTTTTTAATATATTTAAAATTTCTCATCTAATCCAGCATAATGTATTAATTTTAATAAAATCAATGCTAAATTATATGATAGCCACTCCATATCTGTATTATTTCCTGCAAAATAAGTATTCGATTTATACTCTGGATATCTAAAATATTCGACATTTTCGCCTTCAATATATTCGCCATAGTTTTTGCAAAAGTCACATACATAGTTCATATAATCTTCATTAACTGCATATTCTGTAAAAAATTGATTTGACAGAATTTCTAAATTATGTTCATTTTTTACCTGGTGAGTTTTTTTAAGTAATAAATATTTAAAACCAATTTCAATTGCTTGTCTACCGACAAAAACTGTAACAACTGAATTTGGTAATACATTTATTAGTTTGTCAAATGCATTTACATATTCTAACCAGTAATTCTCCCATAAATCTATTCTATCATTTAATTTAAAATTTTCCTCAGTTCCAGCAAATGTTTTTGAATTATTATTTGATGCACTTTTTACTATTGATACTTTTGCAAGATTTTTGCCATTATTATTATTAAATATTGGTGATTTATTATAGAGTTTATGTTTTTCTGAAAAAGCTCCATCTATTTGTAAAATATCTGTGTAGCTAATTTCTTGTCCAAATTTTTTAAAAATTTCCATATTTACTTAGTTCCTTATATAGAATTATAATGTTCTATAATTATTTTTATCTGCTCTTTCATCAAGTTGTCTATCAGTTTCTTTACTTGCATAAAACCACTCTGTTTTTTTATCAGCTGGTCTTTTTGTTCTATCTGCTAATAAATCCATTAAAACTACTATAGCTAAAATTACTGCAAGTAATGATACAAATGTTGATAATCCACTTGCTATTGTCATTTCATCTCCATTTAAAAGTGGTTTTATTGCTTTATTATACAAGTCTACTCCAAAATATCCTATATATGATGCAAAATATAATACTCCTCCAAATAATTTTCTTTTGATAACTAATGCTATACACACTAAAGTTATAAATAAAAGAATAATTTCTATTGTATTATCTAATGGTGATACAATAAAGCTATTATTCATCCCTGCCATGACTGCTACTACTATTCTAAATGCCCAAAACATTATCATAAACATTACTGTCATATAATTTGCAAAACTTCTCATTTTTTTACCTTTTTTAGTCCTTTCTTTATCACTTAAGTTAATTTTAATTAAAACCTTTTGATTAAACAAAAGGTTTTATTGTTATTTGGAAATTTTATTTTCCATTATTTAATTATTATAATTTTATTGTCTAAATTCTTATTACTTTCATTTTATCAATAAATATTTTTTGAATTTAATTATTATTCTTCATCATCTACAAAATTAAATTCATCTTTAAATTTTTCTTTAAATATTCCAAATATTTTATTTAATGTTGCTTCGTCTTCAACATTAACATATGATTCTTCATCTTCTGAATCTTCTGCTTCTTTATCCTCTTTTAATATAACAACTTCATCAGATTCTTCTTCATTTGCTGGTTCTGCTGGAAGTAAGATTACATAATTATCTCCTTCATATTCTATTAAATCTAAAAATTCAAAGTCAACATCATTTCCTAATTCATCTTTTAATGTAACTATATTAGTATCTAATTCTTCATCATTTACTACTTCTTCACTATTTGCTTCAACATTTTCCTTTATCTCTTCATTATCATTTACATTTTCGTTCATTATTATTTTCCTCCTTTACTCTTATGTAAAAATACATATATTAATATAATATACTATTTTTTATTTTTTATCAATACATTTTATGGAAATTTTATATTTCAATTAATGCTTAAAAAAACATGGTATTGCAATATTATGAAAACTTTGCTATAATTATTATAGTTTTATATTAAACCCAATGAGTATCTATTCACTACTCGGAGGGTATTCCTCCGGGTATAATTAAAGGAGGTAAAAATATGAGTTTAACAAAAAAGCAAAAATGTGATATACGGCAACTAAAAATGAACTATGCTTCAAATGAGGTATCTAGTAAAGAAACTGAATTTACAATTCCTCAATTTGGTGAAATTTATAACCAAATGCGGCAGCTTATACACGACCAAGGATTTTCTCGAATTAAAAGATGTTCTCCTTTAAAAGCGAATTGTATTATTAGAGTGTATCAAGCAGTTCAAATTCAGCATGAACACGAGCATGTTGATGTTTATGGAGCAATTTGTTATACCAAAATTCACGGGAGATGGAAGACCAATAATGGCATTGCAGACTATCGCCTTGAGTATGGTGTTCCGTCTTTAAATCAACTTATTCCTCCATTTGATTGTTCTCTCTTTTCTAAAAGTTACGCTGACTACTACATTAAAATTGGTTAAACTTTAAGGACTTTAGCTTATTACTAAAGTCCTTATTTTTTATCTATTATTCATTTTACTATTTTATAATATTAATTATTTTTATTATTGTACTCTTTAAATTTTTCTTCTAACAACGAAAAATTACAACATCTTTCTAAGATGTTTTTTGATAAATGTCCTTTTCTATACATATTTTGAAATAAATTTATTTTTTTGAATAATTCAGCTTTATGATTATTTAAGAAAGTAAGTTGTCCTTCTAACAGCTTCTTATATTTTTTATCTTTTATAGTAGGTAATACTTCTGTTAATTCTTCAATTGGTGTTGGTATCATATTATTAATATTAACTACTCCTAATTCTCCTTCCTTAATTTTAAATATGTCAAATGATTTAGGATTTATTTTAATATGTTTCGGTTTTGGTGAAGCTAATGGAGCAAAATAATTATAGTTGTTATATGTATAAACAATACCTATATATGGTCTTGTAGTATTTTTATTATATGCAACATTAGAATCAAACTTTCTTAAATAGTTTATATAATTTTCACTTATATAATATATTTTTAAATTTTTCATCTTACCTCCACAATATAGAAAATGGCAATCCGAAGATTGCCATCTGTTTTCATTTCCTACTTTGGCAAGGATATTCCTACTTTTTTAAGTTCCTACTTTGGCAAGGATATTCCTACTTTTTTAATTCCCTACTTTAGCAAGGGTATTCTATCTTTTTTATTGATATATTTCTATATCAATATTATTATATATATTATAATATTTTTTTATTCCAATTGTCAATGTTTTCATAAATTTAAGTTTCATTTTTTGCAGAAATGGGAAGCAATTAGTCAATTCTATTCTTCATAAAGTTTCTTATACATTTCATAATCCTTCAAAATTTTTCTTACATAAGTATTAGTTTCTTTAAATGGTATATTTTCTATATTACTCCCATCTGCTTTTATTATGTTTTCATTTATCCACTTATTAACATTTCCACTTCCTGCATTATAAGCAGCTAGTGCAACTGAATCTACCTTATAAATATTTTTCAGGTTTGCAAAATACGCTATTCCTAATTTTATATTCTTTTCTGGATTATAAAGTGTTATTCCTGATTCATATTCCATTACAACATTTTCTGCTACTTCTTTCGCTGTATTTTCCATAAGTTGCATTAACCCTGTTGCTCCTTTATTTGACAATGCACCTTCATTAAAATTACTTTCTGCTTTTATTATTGCATAGATTAAATATGGATCTACAGAATATTCTTCTGAATATTTTTCAACATATTCTTCATATTTTATTTTATAAATTTTCTTTAGTATATAATCTGAATTTGCAATTAAAACTACTATTGCGATTACTACTATAATTACAAATATTATAGCTTTTTTCATTTAAATTTTTATTCCTTTCTCTCTTTAACTATTAATGTTTTTCTCATTAAAGTATTTTTTGTCTTTTGTTTCATTTTTTTATTTTATTTTAATTCACTTTTTTATTTTCATTTACATTTTGATTGTATTTCACTTTTTTAATTTTCATCTTTACTTTTTTATTTTGCCTCATACCAACTTTTTGCATATGTTACTTCTACTTTAAGTGGTACTTGCAATTTTGTTGCATTTTCCATACTTTCTTTTAGTATTTTTTCAGCTTCTTCTTTTTGCTCTTCTTTAACTTCTAATATTAATTCATCATGTACTTGAAGTATAATTTTTGCATCTAAATTTGATTCTTGTAATTTTCTATAAACCGTATTCATTGCTATTTTCATTATATCAGCTGCTGTTCCTTGTATTGGTGTATTCATTGCTGCTCTTTTTCCGAATTCTCTAACCATATAATTACTTGATTTTAACTCTGGTATATATCTTCTTCTTCCAAATGATGTTTCTACATATCCTGTTTCTTTTGCCTTTTCTGTTACTCTTTCCATATATTCTTTTATTCCATTATATTTTTCCAAATAGCTTTCTATATATTGTTTTGCTTCTTTTCTTCCTATTCCTATTTGTTGTGCCAACCCAAAATCTGTTATTCCATAAACAATTCCAAAGTTTACTGCTTTTGCTCTTGATCTTTGTTCTTTTGTAACTTCTTCTAATGGAACTCCAAATACTCTTGATGCAACTTCTCTATGAATATCTTCATCATTTTTAAATGCGTTTATCATATTTACATCATTTGCTATACTTGCTAATACTCTTAATTCTATTTGTGAATAATCGGCATCAATATATACATATCCTTCTTCTGGTTTAAATGCCTTTTTTATATTTCTTCCTATTTCTTCACGACTTGGAATATTCTGCAAGTTTGGTTCTGTTGAGCTTATTCTTCCAGTTGCTGTAATTGTTTGATGGAAATATGAATGTATTCTTCCTGTTTTCTTATTTATATATGGAACAAGTCCTTCTACATAAGTTGAATTTAATTTTGTTAATGTTCTATATTCTAATATTTTTTCTATTATTGGGTGTGCTAGAATTAATTTTTCTAATACTGCAACATCTGTGCTATACCCTTTTTTATTTTTTTTGGCACCTGGTAATTTTAATTTTTCAAAAAGTATTGTTCCTAATTGTTGTGTTGAATTTATATTAAATTCTTCATCTGCTAATTTATATATTTCTTGTGTTAGCTCATCTATTCTTTGTTTTAACTCTTTTCCGAAGTTTACAAGTTCCTCTTTATCTACTAACATTCCATTAAATTGTATTTCTCCTAATACTGTAATTAATGGAATTTCTATATCTTCAAATAATTTTAAACTTCCTTCTTCCTCTAACTTTTTTCTTGTTTCTTCATATATTTTTTTAATTGCTAATACATAAAGTCCAATTTCATTTTTGTCGTCTTCTTTTGTGTCAAACAAATTTATTTGCTTACTTGGAATTAAACTATTTATATCAATATCTAAAAATTGCATTGCAAGTTCTGGTAATTTATGCTTTACATTACTTGGGTCTATATCATAACCAGCTACTTCTATATCGTATTTTATTGATTTTATCTTTATGCCATTTTGTCTTAAAAGTACATAATCTTCACTTATATTGTATCCTATTTTTTCTATTTTCTCATTTTCAAATATTTCTTTTAATTCTTCTAAATCAGGATTTTTTACATAATAAGCTTTTCCATTTTCATATATGCCAATTCCTGTAATTTTCTTTTTTATTATTTTTTCTTCTTCATCATCTTTTTCTGTTTCTAAATAATAAATCATTGTATTTTCAATAGGAATATCTTTTATACTATTTTTTACTACAGTATCTATTTGAAATACATCATCATCTTTTTCTTTAACACTTTCATTTTCTTTTAAGTTAAATCTTTCTATAAAACGATTAAATCTATAATATTTAAAAAGCTTTATAACTTCTTCCCTGTCCCAATCTTTTATTTTTAAATCTTCTAAACTAAATGGAAGTTCAGCTTCTACATTAATTTTTCCTATCTCTTTTGATATTTCTGCTAAGTTTTTATTCTCTATTAATTTTTCTCTTAATTTTGGCTTAAATTTTTCACAATTTGTATCTAGTTCTACAGCTTTATATAAGTCTTCTACTGTTTTATATTCTTTTAATAATTCAGTCGCTGTCTTTGGTCCTACTCCTGGAACTCCTGGAATTTCATCTGATGAATCTCCCATTAAAGCTTTTAATTCTATTAACCCTGCTGGAGACATCTCATACTCTTCTAGTACCTTATTTAAGTCATAGATTTCCGTTTCCGTCTTTCCCATTTTAGTTCTTGGAATTCTAACTACTATATTTTCATCAATTAATTGAAATAAATCTCTATCTCCTGATAAAATATAAGCTTTTACATCACTATTTGAAAATTGTTTCGCACAAGAACCTAAAATGTCATCACCTTCATAATTTTCCATTTCTAAAAAATTAATGTTCATTGCTTTTAAAATGTCTTTAATTTCCGGCATCTGCTCAGCAAGTTCATCTGGCATCTTGTGTCTATTTTTTTTGTAGCCTTCATATTTTTGCTTTCTAACATTTGCACCTGTTTTTGAATCAAATGCAACTAATATATAATTTGGATCAACTTCTTCTAAATTTTTAAATAGTATTGATAAAAATCCATATAACGCATTTGTATATTTTCCATTTTCAGTTGTAAGCATCTTGCTACTCATAATTCCGTAAAATGCTCTGTTCATTATAGAATTTCCATCAATTAAAAGTAATTTTTCCATATTAAATTTTCCTTTCAGTATAAATCGAATATATTTTTTCTGCTATGCAGTAAAGTGCAAATGTTATAACTAACATCATAAAATAATAGCCACCAAAGACATATCCTTCTCCTAAGAAATAAATTATATAATTTGAAAACTCTGCTATTAAAGTTAGTGCTATTACTTTATTTATATCTTTTGATTCAAGTTCTGTAAATATACCAAATAGCCACATTATGTACCAAGCTCTAAAGTTTGTAATTGCAAGCAATATAAATAGCATCATAAGCCACATGTAGTTTTTGCCTTCTTTTTTTCTTCTGATAAATATTTGTATGAAATATGCTATACAAAATACTATTTTTCCTGCAAGTGCTAATTTTGAAAGTAAATCAAAATTAACTCCATTTAAATATAATTGAAGATATAAAGAATTTGCATATTTGCCTGTCTGGTCAATAACATTTAAAATGCTTGTTATACTTCCAGTAAAAATAAATGTTAGTCCTAAAAATGCTAGAGCAAATTCTGCTAAATAAATAATCTGCTTTTTAATTTTCTCGTTATTTATTATATATGGCAGTAAAAGTATAGGTATGTATTTTATAAGAGCACCTAGTACAATACTAATTATAGCTAACCATATTTTGTTTTGTTTTTTCAAATATATTCCAAATAGCGAGAATAAAATTAAATATATATCATTATGAACATTTATTATTCCTTCAAATAACATTAAAGGATTTAATCCATAAATTAAAACTAATTTTTTATTCTTACTAATCTTCCAAATCAAGTAACAATTTAGTATGTGAACAATAATATTTAATAATTTAAATAAAAATAATGTACCTAAAGCAGAATTAGTATCTACTCTACCAAGAACTTTGCATATAGTACCCCATAATGGACCATATATAAATTTGTGTCCAATTCCTGGTGATGCCTGAACTACTTCATCATCAGAGTAATCTTTTTGATGATCATAAAAGTTTTCTTCATACATATTAATTCCATATTTTGAATCCAATCTTCCAACAGCTGCATAATAATATACGTCAGTGCTGTTGTTTGGCAAAATAATTCCAGCAATTATTGAAACAATAAAAATAAATATAAAAGTCTTCTTTATTCCCTTTTCATCTGTATCTTTAGACTCTTTAAAAATAATTATCAGATAAGTAACAATTAATGTTACTATAAAAATAAGAAATAAAATTAAATTCAAATCAGCTTGCTTATTATTTTTTATAGAATCCAAAATCATAGATGCACCAAAACATTGTATCTTTCCTTTTACTTGTATTATGTACATTATATTAAAGATTGCAAAAATTAATAAAATAGCAACCATCATTATTTTAGAAATCGTCTTTTTCAATTATTTTCCTCCATCATATTTTTCAAACATATCATATTTATTTAAATTAATAACTATGTAATCATTAAACTCAACAATATTTTTCTTCTCATCATCATTAAGATTTTCATATTCAAAGTAAGCATTTGCAACTTGCTTTTCAGTAGGATACTTAAAACTAAAACCAAAATAATTAACAAACTTAATAGCTTCCTCTTGAGGTTTTTCAAAAGCATGTATTCCCCACCAAATTATAGATATACTATTTTCTCTGTGAATACGTCCATATTTTTGCTGGACTTTTGTTGGATTTTCTATGTAAAAAACAATAGGTTTATTTTGATAATCATGCCCATTTAATATTTCATAACCAATGCTATTTGCCATCAATTTTTCTCGTTCATATCTTCTGTAATCATTGTAAAAATAGTTGTTCAAAGATTTTGTTTGATATAATATCAATAAAATAGCACATATATTAATAACATATTTCAAATTTTTCTTTGTGCAAAAATAATTATAAATGTAAGCAGATAAAAATGCTGTCGTAATAATTAAAGAAAATAATATTCTGTTTAAAAGAGATAATTGAATTATCGTCAAGAAAAAATTTGAAAATATTATTCCTAAAAAAGATAATGTTCTTGAAATATTACTTGTTTTTAATAAATGAATAAGTTCCATAATCAATGTAATAAAAAATAGTGTAGTAAAAATAGTTGTTGGAAAATATTTATTCAAATCACTTATTATCTGATTAAAAAACTTATCTAAAATAATACTCTTCTCTGCCCAAGAACCACTTATAAATTCTTTGCTAAATAATTTAACTCCAATGGCAGAATAATTTCCAACTAATAAACCATTTTGTTTTAAAATAAAATGAATTAGTGAATTAATTAAGTAATGAATAATTACCCCTATAGCCAAAATTCCAATATTAAAAAAGAAATATTTAGCTAAGCTTTTATTTTTATCTTCATCAGAAATTGTTTTCAAAAACATAGATAAAAATAAAAATACTAAAAATGTTTGTGAGCAAGATTCATAAGTTGAAATAGCAAAAGATAATGCAATTCCGGTAAAACAAAAAAGCTTAAATTTGTTAGTCTGTTTGTTAAAATAATATTCATATATAAATATTCCTACAAGAATACTAATAAAATTGCATACTGTAACAGATAAGCAACTTACTTGATAAGTAAAAAAATTGTTAATTATGGGATTAGAAATAAGTATGCAAGAAAAAATAGTATAAACCCAATCAGACTTTATAATCTTTGAAAAATTTTTTCTAATAAATAAACAAATAGCAAAAGCAATAATAGCAATCAATATAGCAGTAATACAATCAGTCCAAAAAGGAGTAAACTCTTTAATGTTTAAAATGTTGTAAATAATCCACATGCCATATCTGTTTTGAGAAAGCCAGTACATACCACCATTTAAATATCTGTCAAAAGAAATGTCATCTATTCCCATAGCTTCATGAGTAATAGTATAACCAAAACTTAAAATAAAAGTAATAATCACAGGAATAATATATTTCTTGCTTTTAAAAAAGTATAAAATTTGATCTTTATAATTGTTAATCATTTTCAATAAATCCTCTTTCCCCTTAAATAAAAAATTACTCTTTAATAGCAACCATTAATTCATTATCTTGAACTTTTCTTGTAGAGCCTAAATACGAATAATCATCTCCTGTAAAATAAACTTTGTAATTCGTATTTTCAAGCCTGTTTTTGCTAAGTTCCAAAAACTTGCTTATCTCATCTTCTGTAAGATTATATGTAACTCTAAGCTCAAAAAAAGAAAAAACTAAAAAATTGTCATCTTTTTCCTGCTTTTTATCAATAATATTACCAACAAAATTAACATCCATTATATATCACTCCAAAAAGTTATAAATAAAAATCTATTTTGAAAATTATATATTTTTTAACAATATTCGTCAAGGTAGAAATCAAATAAAAAGCTTAAATAAAAACGCCCCTATCTCCCGGCAAAGCCGGGTATGAAATAAGGCGCCTAAAAGGCTATAAAAAAAGAAAAACAAAAAAATCATATGCACCCCCGCACAGTAAAAAATCTAAAAAAATTATTCCGGCGTAGCCGGATTATCTAAAAGGTTACTTTAATTACTTGTGATCCACGGCGGTCTCACAAGATTCTTAGTTAAAGCCGTTCAAAATTTTTAGAAAATAGTTTATTTTTCTATTTTTCTATTTTATTTTATATATTTTGTGCTTTTTTGCACTTATTTTAGGAGGTTTTTTATTATGAAAAAAATTACTATTTTATCTATCGTTATCGCTTTAGTTTTAGCTTGCGCTTTCGGTATTTCTGTTAATGCCGCTGACAATGCTTCTTTTAAGGCTGGCGATACTGTTGTTGTTGAATTTGATTTAAAGGGAACTATGCAAAATGGTGATTACAAAGTAACATACAACGACGATGTTTTAACTTTTAAAAGTATTACTCCATGCGCTGACGGTGCTGCTTATACTAAAAATGCAGGCGAAGTTGTCGCTAGTTTCTTTACACCAGCTCAAAAAGTAGTTGTTACTTTTACAGCTAAAGCTGATTCTACTGTTGAAGCAGCTAACGTTACTTTAGTTCCTAAACTTTTCACAAATACTGAAGGTGAAGATGTAAATGTTCAAGCAGGTTCACCTGTTGTAACTGTTACACCTGCAGCTATTGAAGAAAATGTTGTTGAAAACGAAGTTATAAATGAAGTACCTGCAAATGAAGTTGAAAATGAAGTTTCAAACGAGGTTGCAAATGAAGTTTCAAACGAAGTTTCAACACCTGCTACTTCTAACACTGTTAATAATGATGATGACAAAACTACTTACGATCAAACTGGTGCTAACATAGCTATCGTTGCTGTTGTTGCTCTTGCTGTTGTTCTTGGTTCTGCTATCGTTATTAAAAGAAAATAATTTACTTTTTTAGTTTACTAATACTTATTTTAGAATGAAAATTATTTAAAAATTTATATTAAAAAAATAAAAAATAAAAATATTTAAAAGATTATTTTAAGTGTATTAAAAAAATACACTTAAGTATATAAAATTTAAGGAGGAATAAAAAGTGAAGAAAAAGACTTTATTATTAACTACACTTGCTGGTTCTATGCTTATTGCTGGAATGGCAATGCCTACTACAAAGGCTGTTACTGATACTACAGCTATTGTTAATGAAGATAAAGAGATCGTTGCTGTTGAATTAGCTAACTCTGAAACTCAACTTTCTAAAGAACAATTAAAAACATTAATTGCCAAAGCTTATGAAGGCAAAAATTTAAAACCAGAAATTACTGTAGAAGGAGATGTTAAAACTGGTTCTACTGTAAAAGTTGGTGAAAACAAAACACTTACAGTTGTTGTTTACGGTGATGTTAATGGTGATGGTGCTGTTAACTCAAAAGACGCTGTAGCTATTGCTAAACACTCAACAGGAGCAGAAACTCTTGAAGGTGCAGCTCTAATAGCTGCTGGTTTAGATAACAACACAGATAATATCAACTCTAAAGACGCTGTAAAAGTTGCTAAATTTTCAACAGGAGCACTTGAAGAATCTTTAGTTAAATCTGGTGTTAAAATTGAAGAAAAAATTAATCCAGAACAAGAAGTTCAGGAACACAAATGCACATACACACAAGGAGTATATGATAATATAGCAAAATCACATACATGGAAATGTACAGAATGTGGTGAATCTGGAGTAGAACCTTGTACATTTAGTGAATGGACATCAACAGATGGCAAAACTGCAAAAAGAACATGTCTATTATGTGGTGGTGTAGATACAGCAACCACATTATCAGCTGCGTTAAGTGATGGAAGTACTAAAGAACTTACTGTAGATACAATAGATACTTCTGAAAATGAATTAACTATACCAAGAGGAACAACTGTAACTGTAAATGAAGAAATAACAACAGCTAGTAATGATGTAACAGTAAATGGTACATTAGTTTTAAAAACAAAACAAGAAAATCTTAAATTAAAAGGTACAGGAACTGTTATCTATGCACCAGAAGTAGAAACACCAGAAGAATTTGCAGAACAATTTCCAAATGCCGAAGGTATATTAGGAGGAATACAAGCTGCAGATAAAGAAGCTGCAAAAGGCTTAAAATATGAAATAATAGTACCAAGCCTAAGTGAGGTACAAACAATAACAGAAGATACTCAAATAGAATTAGAAGCAGGATGGAATTTAACAGTAGATTTAGGAAACAACATATTAACATCTAAAAACACAAATAATAACTTAATAAAAAATAGCGGAAATCTTACAATAAAAAATGGAACCTTGACAACTGCTGAGAAAAATAATAATCCTGTAATTAATGATCAAGGAAGTAGACTAACTTTAGAAAATGTTGATGTTAAAGGTAATAAAGGTATAAGAACAAATGGAAACTTAGGAGTTATTGGTGGAAAAATTGTATCAAAGAGTTATGATAATAATTCATATGCATTGGCAGTATTAACTGATGCAGAAACTCGTAGTACTGCTGTGTTAAATAATGTAGATATTGTTGCACGAAACATCGGAGCATATATTGGAGGAGCTAATCATAGCTTAATTATGTACGGTGGAACGATAACCACAAAAGGCTCAGAGAACAAAGATTATGCTTTAGCATCATACGCTACAGATGCAATTTTGAGCTTAGAAGGTACAAAAATACAATCTGACGACTTTGGTGTTTATTTACAAAATGGAGCAGAATCGGGTAAACCAGGTGATGTAGGAAACTTAGCTGAACTAAACAATGTCGAATTAACATCGGAAAAAGCAAGCATATGGGTAGCAGGTCAAAAAGATAGAGTAGAAGTTACAGGTGGTACAATAACAAGTAATGAAGAAGTAGTACTAAGAATATCTAGTAAAGACTGTGGACATAGCATATTAAAGGACTGTACTTTATCTGGTCACCCAACTGTGACATTTAATAGTAACATAACAGAGGAACAAAAGAATCAACTTGTTACTTTGACTGATGTAACAGAAAACAAAAAATAAAAATTAATAATAAGTATTAGTGAACTTAATTGGATAATTAAAATTTATTCATTAAGAAAACAAAAATATCGTACAAAAACTGTACGATATTTTTGTATTTGATAACTTTTTAATAAACTATATAATCAAATTTTATTTGCTTATATCTTCAACTTTTATTGTTAGGTAATTTATCTCATTTGTTTCTTTATTTTTGAATCCAATTGTCATCTCTGGTAATTCAGCTTCCCACCAAATTAAAATTTCTGTATCTTTTAAATCAAGTGATGAACTTGCAGTTACATCATCCTCTGTAACTTGGTAGCCAGAAACAGGACCATCTGTATAAAGTTTGTCTCTTGAAATTCCTGTATCAACAATTAAAGCAAAATATGTTCTATCATTTTTAGAAGCATTATCTTCTGAAGTATATGCTTTAGTTTTAGTCTTATCAATTTTTACCGTTATAGTGTTTGTTTTTGGATCTACTTCTACAGAATTTATAGCATCCATATTTTTAGCAAATTCAGTATTATGATCGTCTTCTTTCATTATTTCTTTATTAAGTGCTTCTTTCACTTCGCTAGTTTCTTCAACGCTTAATGTTTCAGATTTTTGATTTAAAGTAACAATTGATTTTTTATTTAGAGTAAACTCAATTTCGTCTGAGTTAGTTTTAACACTATAAGAAGCTTCATTAGCTACAGAAGGTACTAGATAATATCCAAACCAATCAAGAAGTTTTGGAGTACTTGTTAATTTTTCACCAACAACAGTATTTCCTGTATAAGTTTTGTCAGTTATCAAAGTAACAGTATATTTATCACTCATACTTGTGTCACCAACTACAAGGCTTTTGAATACTGCTTTAGATATATCAACTTTACCAGATTTTACTTCTAAGCCAGTAATTTCTTGAGCATTAGTAAATACTCTTACAGCATTAGATTTATTAGCTGAGATTTCTAATCCATCTTGATTTGTTCCAACAAATTCAACATCAATTTGTTTTTCAACTTTAGATGAATCAATTGATAATTTATTGTTAGAACCAGTAAATGTAAATTTATCACCTTCTACTATAAATGGATTTATTTTTGATTCTTGTTTTATTTTCACTCCATTGATAGTAGTTGTTGTTCCAGTAGTAACTTCTACATTAACTGGGCTTGATGTATCTAAAGTTAAATCCATATTATCTTTACTGATGATTACTTTTTCAACTGATAATTCAGATAAATCAAATTTTTTTGCAGTATCTACTGTAATTTCGTTTAATTCACCAGTTACAGTTGTTGTATAATTAGCTTCACCAGTTATATTGACTTTTGCAGTTTTTGCAACTTTTGTTAAATCATATGTTGTATCTTTCTTATCATCATCTGTTAATGTTAAAGCTGTTATTTTATCATTTACTGATATTTTGTCATTATTGTCCATTTGATCTAAAACACTTATTATATTTAATACTTCTGGATAAATATCAGAAGAATATTCAGTCATTTTTTCACCTACATATAATGTGTTATCTTTATATGTAACTTGATTTGCCCCAAGTTTTGGTAAAACTGGAGAATCTTTTTCCACTTTTACATATGTGGCATTAGTAAATGCAAGTGCTGAAATTGGTGTTGTAACTTTAGCTTCATTAGAATAATATTTTGAACCATTAACTTCAGTTACAATCATAAATTTATATTCTTTTCCTGGATTTAAATTTTCTGCTACATTATATGGTAATGATGTAATTGCAGTACTATCCTCCACATAATCTTTATCTGATTCCACATAGTATAATTTATAATTTACTAAACTTGCTCTATTTTTACTTAAAATATCAAATAAATTATTAGAATCTAATAAAGTTCCTTTTAATTGTACTTTTCCATCTTCAAGTACTGCTCTTAAATCTTCAATTCTTGCTCCTTGATAATATTTCAAATTAGCTTGTTTGTCGCTACTACCACTAGCTTTCTTTATTTCATCTGAAGATTTATTTGCCATTAAAACGTCATCTTTAGCATTTGCAGTTACTTTAAATGAATATGTTCCTGCACCATATTTTTCTACTATAGATGATATATCAAAATTTGAAGTTTCAGTAGTTGTTGCTGATGATACAACATTATTATATTCTTTGTTTGTCTTAGTTGAATCATATTTTAAAATTTCAACTGTATAATCTTTTACTTTTGCTACATCTCCTGTAGGTGTCCATGATATTTTCTTTTCATTTTTGTCTAAAGTAATTGTTATTCCAGTAAGTACTGGTGATGTTGTTATTGTAACGCCTGTAGAAGAAACATCAGTATAATCTTCGTTATCTGCAACTGCTATAACTGTCATATTGAAAGTTCCAGCATCTTGTTCCTTTAATATATCAAAGAAATCAACTTCTTTAGTTTCTCCTTTATTTACAACTGTTTCATAAACTATTTTATTAGTACTGTCTTTTAATATAACTCTATATTCAACAAATCCTTCAGTTTCTTCATTAAAATCCCATTTATATGTAGCTTCTTTACTTGTCTCTTTTTCTACAGTTACTTTGCCTTCCATTGCATTAGCACCTTTTTTAGCAACCTTAATAGCTACAACATCTTTAGAATCTGTTCCAGAAGCAGTTTTTGCTGCTAAATATACAACACAAGCATCGTCACCTATATCAGTTGGAATAGGAATACTTGTAGTTTCATTAAAACTATTAATTTTGCTTGTATTACTTGCTGAATTACCAATTATATCAGCAACAGTTGGAGCAGGTTCTCCTACTTTCTTAACTAAGTAATATACTGTATCATTAGTATTGGTTGATTTTAAATTTGTAATACTAGCTTGTGGCTTTTTCTTCTTATCAGCAGTACGATTAGCTTTTTCATATGTTACAACTGGAGCGTTTGCATATTTAGTTGCCGCTGTACCATTAGCTACTGTTGAAACATTACCTTCACTATCTCTTACTAATGCTTTAAGAGTTAATGTTCCTTCTTCTAATGAGCTTAAATCACCACTAATTGTTTCATTAATATTTTTTGTTGTTAATTCTTTTGTCAAAGTTAAAGTATTTGGTTCGTCAGCAGAATCTGTAATATTAACTTCAAGAATTACTGGAAGAATATTTGTATTTCCACCATTGAAAGTTACATCCATATTAACATTTTTAACATTTGAGGAATTAATTTCATTATCATTATTTCCAGATCCAGCTACAACTTTAAGTGAAGTAGGAGCAACTAATTTTTTAAATACAAAAGTTTTAGATTCTTCAAAAGAATTACTTTCATCAGTTATAAGTAATACATTTTCTTTATTTTCTTTTAGCTGTGAAATGCCATTAATTTTATAAATATTTTTATTAGATGAATCTTGAGTACCATCTACTAGAATATCATTTAATTTAAATCTAATATCTTGTACTTCTTTATTTAATTTTACTGAGATATTTCCGCTAGCTTCAACTTCAAAAGAAACAATTTCAACATCTAGAACTTCTTGGTCTAGCAAAAACGTTGAAAGCATTGAAAATACTGAAAAATTGCAATTAATAAAATTAAAAGAAGAATTTAAGTGAAATAAAACTAAAGATGGGAATAAAGTAAATTCTATCTTGTTAAAATATATAGATATGAAAATAAAAAGCTGTAAATCTGCACGTTACAGTATCTACAGCACTAGCAATACAATGTTTAAATGTTAATTATTTTTCCTTTAAATATCTTTTTAAAAGGAAAGTTAAAAAATATGGGAAAGTATAAAATTTGCCATTAAAACCTATATTTTTATATCCTAGCTTTATTCCATACTTAATATCTTTATACATTTTATTGTCTATTAAATTATTTAGAGAAATAGTCGCACCATCAATCGCTTTTACTTCAACTGGAATCAAAGAATCTTTATCTCTAATAAAAAAGTCCATTTCAATAGTACCCTTTTCATTTTTATAGAAATATAAGTTATAGCCCTCTTTTACAAGAGTATCTGCAACAATATTTTCATAAATGGCACCTTTATAAGTATTAAAATTTTTATTATTTCTTAAATCATCTTGTGCTTCTTCATCTAGTGAACCAATTAATAAACCTGTATCACTAAAATATATTCTATAATTATTAGGATTAAAATTTCCTCCAAGAGGAAGTTCTGGTTGTTCTAAACAGTAACAAATATTAATAATTCCACTATCTTTCAGCCAATCTATTGTTCCAATATATTCTCTGCTTCTTGCACCATGTTCTATCTTTGAAATTTGAAACTTTTTGTTTTCATTTCCTAAAAATACAGGAATTCTACGATACACATTAAGGACTTTAGCATGATCCAAGCCGACCAGCGTACTTAGTTATATCCTCTTCATAATCAAGAAGAATTTGCTTTTGCATTTTTAATGTTCCACTATAATTTTTATTTTTTACAAATGAATTAACAATTGCAGGCATTCCACCTATTACCATATATTCTTTAAAATTATCAAACATAACAGAAAGCTCTACATCAGAAAAAGGAATTAAGTTTTTCATATGATTATATAGATTTTCTATTTGCTCTTCTTTATATCCTTTAGCCCAAAGAAATTCTTCAAAGTCCATTGAATACATTTCATAGTCTTCTTTATTTCCAACGCTATTAGATTCAATTTCTTTATAGTTAATTCCCATAAGAGAACCTGAACAGATTACATCATATCTTCCATCTTGATTAAATGATTTAAGAGATGTTGCACAATTAATACAATTTTGTAACTCGTCAAAAAATATTAATGTATTTCCTGGTATAAATTCAAAATTTGGATTTTTTAAAGAGATATTTTTAATTATAGTATCTACATCAAAACCATCATCAAAAATATCCCTATATTGCTTTTGCAGTACAAAGTTTATTTCAATTACACTTTTATAATTATTTTTTGCAAAATATCTAATTGATTCTGTTTTTCCTATTTGACGTGCTCCTTTTACTATCAAAGGCTTTTTCTGTTGACTATTTTTCCATTCTATTAAATAATTATCAATTTTTCTTTTTAAAAGTTCCACAATTTTTCACCATCCTATATATATATTATATCACAAAATTCCTGCTATATGCAATACATTTTTTCACAAAATTCCATTTCTATATATGTTTTTCACTTTTTGCAATTTACTGCCAAAAGTATTGTTTTATATTGCAAACTTCTTTTAAAAAAACACTGAAAGTATTGAAAATACTAGATAATGCGTGATAAATATATTAATTTTTATAAAAAAATAATTAAATAAATAGCACATTTTTGCTTTTTATATTATAATTAAATTATATTTAAAATCATGGAGGTAGTGTTATGCCTAGTAAACTAAAAAAAATTTTAGATGAATATACTGAAGGTTTATCTAATATTCTAGACAATAAAATAGAAAAAGTAATTTTATATGGTTCTTATGCTCGAGGAGAGCAAAGTTCTAAAGAAGAAATTAGCGATATTGATATAATGATACTAGTAAAGTCTAATTCTAGTGAGATTAAAGATATAGAAAAAATAGTATTAGATTATAGTTATAATCTAGATTTAAAATATAATATTGTATTATCTCCTATGGTAGAAAATATTGATGTTTTTAATAAAAGAACTAAATATATGTCTTTTTATAAAAATGTAATGAATGAGGGAGTTATATTATCTAAAGGAATATGTAAAGGAAAGTGATTATCTGTATTTGTAATAGGACAAACAATTGATAAATTTGTTTTTTCATTAAATATATTATTGCTTATTACAACAGCTAATCTATAACTTCTTGGTCTAGCAAAAACGTTGAAAACCTTGAAAATAGTGAATAAATCATAAATTATTTGTTATAATATAAATAAAACATTTATATTATCTGTATCAATAATTTTATTGACATTGTAAATAAATTATGGTAAAATACATATAATAAAAGAAAGAAAGGAAGTGTGTTATTATGGCTCAAACAAATATTAATATAAGAATGGATGAAGATTTAAAAAAACAATTTGATAAATTTTGCTCTGATATAGGTATGACAATGACAACAGCTATTTGTGTATTTGCAAAAAAAGCTGTTAGAGAACAAAAAATACCTTTTGAGATTACAGCTGAAGACCCTTTTTATAGTTCTGCCAATATGAAAAGGTTACAAAAAGCAATTCAAGATGTAGAAGATGGAAAACTTACAGTTCATGATTTAATAGAGGTAGAAGATGAATAAAGCATGGCAAGATGAAGCGTGGGAAGATTATTTGTATTGGCAGACTCAAGATAAAAAAATACTAAAAAAAATAAACCAGTTATTAAAAGATATAGATAGAAATGCTTATGATGGAATAGGAAAGCCAGAAGCATTATCTGGAAATCTTTCTGGATACTGGAGTAGAAAAATTGATGATAAAAATAGAATTGTATATAAAGTACAAAATAATCAAATTATAATTATTCAATGTGGTTCACATTATAGAGATAAATAAAATTGTAATTGCTAATCATATAATAATACTAAAAATATAATAATAAATATTGACATTTATACTATGTATATACAATGAGAGGAGTTATTTATATGACTACTACTATTCAAAAATGGGGAAAAAGCCAAGGTGTTAGAATTCCTAAAAATATATTAGATTCTGTTAATTGGACAGAATCGGAACAGATTACAATTGTAGTTGAAAATGGTAAAATAATTATGGAAAAAACAAAATTAAAAAGAAAAAATATAAAAGAATTATTTGAAAATTATGATGGAAAATATGAACCAGTAAAAATAGATTGGGGAAATCCGAAAGGGAAAGAAATATGATGCGAACATATTAAAGCATTAGAATTAAATAGTAGAACTTACCAAATATAGAACATTTGCCAGAAGATAATTGGCACAAGTTATAGACATTATTTATTCTGAAATAGAAAAAATATAATTAATTAACAAAGAAAATTTAGATTTAAATATAATTTTTTATTCCTGATAATAAAATTCTCTTAAGCAATACATTAATTTGTACTTACTTAAGAGATTCATTTAATTTTATATATTTATAACAACTCCCTCTTTTTGAACATTAGTATAAAATGGTACAATATTAACTCTTGCATTATACTTATCAATATTTTTAATTAGTGGAGATATTTCAATTTCAAAATTATTTTCACTTTCAATATCATAAGCTATATCATATATTTTATCTTTATATTGTTCTAATTCTTTTTCATTCAAATCAGTTAAAATCATTATATCAATATCAGATGATTTATTAAAATCTCCTCGTGCATATGAACCGTATAATATTATTTTTCTTAATCTATCTCCTAATATAACTTTTACTTTGTAAATAAAATTTTGAATAATATTTTGTATTTCTATAGGCATAAGTATTTCCTCCTTGCATTTATATTAAATCACAAAAGAAAAAAATTCAATAATTTTAATAATTTTAGTCGACACTTTTTAATGAATTTAATCAACACTTTTTAAAAATTTTAGTCGACATTTTTTTATATTTTTAGTAAAAATTTTTAGATCTTTTATGATATATTTATTGAAATCATCCAGTGTTTTCAATACTTTCAACAATTTTTCTAGACCAAGAAGTTCCAGCGTTAGAAAAAGCCATAGAAGATGCTTTAAAACAACTTGAAAAATATGATAACTTTATGAATTGTGATGATAATAAAGGTAGTTACGGAACAGAGATCGGATATTTAGAAACTGCTCAAGAAGATATAGAAAATGCAGAAACAGAAGAAGATGTAGCAGAAGCTCTTGATACCTTCTTATCTCAAATGGAAAAAGTAGATGAAGCAATTGCAGCATTAGAAGAGAAAAAAGATGCAGCAATTGAAGATTTACAAGCTTATGCAGATGCATTAAATGATGTAAAAGGAATGAGCGCAGAAGACAAATCAAAAGTTAAAACTTTTGTAAAACAAGCTCAAGAAGCAGTAAAAGCCGCAAACTCTAACGAAGAAATAGAGGCAGCTACAGATACTTTTAATGAATTAATGGCAAGTTTTGAAGAAGTAAAAACTGCTAAAGAAAAGGCTGAAACACTTGCAGCATTAAATGATTATTTAGCAGAAGCAGAACCAGGAATGAAAAACGTTATAGAAAAAGCAATTGATGAAGTAAATAAAGCAACAACTGCTGAAGAAGTAAAAAATGCAGTTAACGGTCTTTTAGATGAAAAAACAGGAAAATTACCAACTCTAAAAGAAGCACAAAAAGCAGCATATGAAACACTATCAGCATATGAAGATTATTTAGCAAAAAATACAGTGGACGGAGAAAATTTAATTCTTGGAGAAATAGAAACTGTAAAAGCAGCAATAGCTAATGCAGAAGATAAGTCTAATGTAGAAACAGCTATGGATGGATTTGATAATTTTATGGATGATTATGAAGACACAGTTACTGCTGTTGAATTAGAAGTAGCAAAGAATGCATTAGACAATATGTATAAAGAAGTTACAGCAAAACTAAGTCCTTATGTATCAAGCACAGATAAAAATGTTAAAGATTTAGCAGATGCTGCAGTAAAATTATTTGATGAAATTAGAAAAGCCGGAGCCGAATCTGAAGAAAAAGATGATGTGGTGGAAGCAACTAATAGAATAAAAGATTTATTCTATGGTAAAGGAAATCATGGATTACCAGCAGTAAATGAAGATAACTATGTTGTAGAATCAAATCTTAAAAGTTATTATAGTGAATCTAATATAGTAACTAACTTCTTAGGATATGAAAATGCATTAAAACACAATGCAGCAAAAACTGAAAAAGATGATAAAGCAGATAAATTAGGACGTGCAGAAGCATATAAATCAGCAATGGAAAAATTAGACTTATATACAACAGTAATAAATGACAATGATGCAGTTGAAGCATTAAAGTTAACAGAACAAAATGTAGCAAGTATCAAAGAAATGATAAGTTCAACAAAAACATCAGTAGAAAAAGCAGAAGGCAAAACTGCTGTAGATGATGCCAAAGCTATATTAGATAAATATTTAAACAACTATTATGCAGAATTTGTAGAATATGCAGAAAACTATGAATTCGAAAGTACAAAAACAAGTGCTTTAAAAGAATTAGAAGCTTACAAAGAGCAATATAAAGATGTTACTGAAGATGATACAATTTATGCACCAGTGAAAGATGCAGTAGATGATGCAATTACAGCTATTGAAGCATTAGAAGCTGACATAAATGAAGTTAGTGAAATAACAGAAGAATTAGAAACTGTAAAAGATGCAATTAAATTAGCAAACAAACAAGCAGAATTAAAATTAGCAGTAGATACAGCAGTAGCAAAATATACACCACTATTAAAATCTGAAAGTGAAGAAGTAAAACAAGCAGCTGCAGCAGCAATAAAAGAACTTAGTGCTTTAAAATATAATGGATCAATTAAAAACACACCAAAAGACGTAGCTAAAATAGAAGAAAAATATGATCCTCAACTTAAAGAAGCACTAAAAGCTCAAGAAGAAAAAGATAAAAAAGAACGTGATGAAGCATTAGAACCAATAATGGATAAAGTTGACGAACTTATTGAAATAGCAACAGCAGGAAAGAGAACAGAAATAGTAAATCAATTAAATAATTTTAAATCAGAACTTAATAAAACAAAAACAGCTGAAGAAGTAAGAACAGTAAGTGGCCAATTAAATTCTTATATAAATGATTCATGTCAAATAGTAAGTGCTCAATATGATGCGATATATAAAACATCAGTTGGATTATTAGACAAGTATAAAGAAATCTGTGGAAAAGATGAAGAAGCAAAAGCAATAGTAGACAAAGCAATAGCAGATATCAAAGCAATAACAGAAACAGATATTGCAAGAGCACAAGCAGCAATTAATGCAATAGTTGGTGTAGGTGTATCTGACGAAAAAGAAACAGTTGCAAAGAAAATTGCTAAAATACAAGGTGAAATAACTAACTTAGACACTGAAAAAGAGAACGCTGTAAGAACTATTAATAATAAAATTGATGAATATCCAGAAGATAAAGCAGCATTAAAGAATATAGTACAAGAATATATAGATGCAATAAATGCTGTAACAAGAAAAGGCAAAAATTATGAAACTACAATAAACAATATAGTAACAGAAGCTGAAGCTGCAATACAAGATTATCTTGATGTTAAAATTTCTAATGAAGCAGAAAAAAATCTTAATATAAAAAGTGTTAAAAATGAAATAGGAGAATCAACTACTTTTTTTGAATCTGGAAAAAAGGTTTCAGATTTACAAGAAAGTGTTAAAATAGTAGATGGAAAAGTTTCAGGAAAATTAAAAGAAGTAACCGATTTTACACAGTTTGGTGCTCCTGAAGGAGAAAACCATTTCTTAGCTTTAAAATTTGATAAAGGTTCTGCAGAAAGAGTTGAAATTCAATTAGTTAATGGTGATGAATCTAAGACTATCGGAGATTTAGATACTGACGGAATTGTAATAATAAGTTTTAAAGAAGAACAACAACTAACCACTAACAAAATGAAAGTAAATTTTTATAATGAATCAAATGAATTAGTTAAAACTTTAACACTTGACTTATCAGGATTAAAGTTTGCTTAAATTGAATTTGCAATATAAATAAAAAATACACGAGGTATAATACTCGTGTATTTTTTGCGTAAAGTCATTTAACTATTTTAATCCTTGAATCTCTACTGATTCAGTTCCTTCATTTTCAATAGTTACTATATTATTTACTCCATTTAATGTAACTTTTACATCTTCACTATCTACTCCAAAAGATGCTAAGAAGCTGTTTACTTCTGATAGAACTGTTTCTGTAATATCTGCTCCTACTGCAGTGTTTTTAGTTAATGCAGTTTTTAAATCTTCAACTGATTCATATTGTTTAATTGCTACTGTTTTTCCTTTTAAAACACTTGGAACGTTTTCTTCTACTACTGCTGTTATTTTTGCTGTTTTACCATCTTTTTTGCCTGATAATGTTACAGCTTTTCCACCTGTTAATTTATCTCCAGATACATCAACTTCTCCTTTTACTACTGTAACTTCTATATCACTTCCTACTGTTACATTTTCTTGAGTTACTGTTACTTTTCCACCATTTCCTTTTATTGTTATGCTTCCTTGTTGTGTTGTAGCTGTTCCGTCTGAACTTACAAATTTGATTGTTACATTTCCGTCATTTTGTCCTGCATCAACACTATTATTTAAGTTTTCAAATACTAAGTTGTTTGATTCTTCTCCATTTGCAACTACTGTTAATGTTGGATTATTACCTTCTATTATAGCTTTTACTGCTGTTTGTAATTTAGTTGTCATTTTAACACCATTAATTGTTACTGTTGCTCCTTCTGCTACTATAAAGTTTCCTAATTCAGTAGCTCCTGTTTTTATTTTTACTCCATTACCTAATGTTACTACTTCGTCTTTATTCATTTTGAAATTACTTAAATCAAATTGCCCTGCTTTTAGATTTACTTCTGCTGGATATTTTTCTGATCCAGAACCGCCTATAGGTTTTCCAATTTTTCTTTCATAATCGCTACCAGTAATGTTTAGTGTTTTTCCTTCTAAGTAATTAGCATACATAAATGATGCATCTTCTTCAGAATTTGCCTTATCTTTATTTAATTCTAAATCTATTACATCACCATTTATTGTAACTTTATCACCATTTTTTAATTTTGAAAGGAAAGCTTTTAAGTTAGTAAATTCTCCTTTTAAATTTGTATCACTAAAATCGTTTCCTTTGAATTCTTCTCCTTCAATTACAATTTTTCCATCACTTCCTACTGAATAAAAGTTATTTGCATTTGCTTTGCAATCTTCTTTAGTTTCAGTGCAAGTTAAGCCATTTACTCTTGGCATTGTGTGACCATTTGCAATTACATCGCTCCATCCTTCAAATTCTCCACATCTTGTAATTAGTCTAAATTGATATTCTGTATATGCTTCTAATCCGCTTACTGTGAAATATGTTGCTGTTATATTTCCATCTTCATCTTTATCATAAGTTGTTACTACTTCTGATGTTCCCATATCTTTGTAGTTAGTCTCATCAACTTTTTTATAAACTCTTACAGCATATGTTAAATCTGAATCTTCTTCTCCGTATGCGCATTTATTTGCATAGTATGGAGCTTTTTTATTTGTTGCTGTATCTAATTTAAATGTCATTGTACTATCTGAAGCGTCTGTTATTTTCGCATCTCTATATGGTGCACAGAAATAGTAATATTCTGGTTGTGAATTTACATAGATTATATTCTTATTAGTATTGTTCTTATCTTCTTCTTTCATTTTTTCACTATCTGCAGTTGCAACTACTTCTGCATAATATCCATAGTTACGATTTAATTTTCTAGTTTTTGTCCAGTTTTCACCTACATAATTATCATTATCTGTAGCATAATAAATTGATTTATTATTTGATTTAGTTGTTGTAGATGTTATTCTAGCATTTGGATCAAATACACCAGTTTCTGTGTCTTCTAAGTATAATTTTACTGTGTATCCTCCACAGTTTACATCATTTTCATCCCATGATAGTTTTGGATATCCATTACTTTCATCTACAGATAATTTTATATTACTTACTGGATTTACAGCTTTTACTGTTACTGTTTCTGATTTAAATTCATCAGAATTTATTGTATTTGTTGCTTCACTTGCTATATTTCCTTTAGTTACTACTGTTATATAGTATTCTCCTGCTTCTAAAGCAGATGTTGGATCATTGTAATTTCTTAATGTAAATTTTGTACTTCCTGCTTCTGTTTCATAATAAATTTCTCCATCTTTATATAATGTTACAATATATCCATTGTTTAAATAAGTACTTGTATGAGGATTGTTCCAAGTAAAATCTCCGTTTTCACTTGTAGGTAATGTTACACTACTAATTTTTTCTTCTTTAGTTGCCTTTACATCATCTGCCATATCTACTTGTGGTATACTTACTGCACAATCAGCTAATACAGTTTGACTTCCATATGAATTTTCTACTATGTAGAATATTCTATATAAATTATCGTTATTTAATCCGTCAATTACTTCATCAATTGAATCTCCATTGACTGTTATTTTTCTTGTTACTGGAGTATAACTACTGCTATTCTTTATGTTTGAGTTTGAAAACTCTTTTGTTTTTGCATCCCATTTTACTGCATCAGTAGCACTTAATTCTGTTTTTAAAGCATTATCTGGAACAGCACAATAATAAATTGTTGTTACATCACTTTCACCATATCTTGTTGCATTAAAAATAGCATTGTCTGTATTACTACGTTTTACACTAACTTTTGCAACTGTTGGCTCTACAGTATTTTTAGTTACTTTTACTTCTCCTAATGGTGTTTCATACTTTGTATCTTCTGCATCAAATAATCTAAAATATATTGTTCCATCTGATATATGTGGATATCCTCCAACTAAATCTTGATGATTTTTTTCATCTTTTGTTACATCAATTTTTGATTGGCTTGCGCCTACTGTAACTTTCATTTCATTTTCATCACTACTTGTTTCAGGTGTTACTGTTGCAGGTAAACCACTTATACTTAGTTTTCTTCCACTTTCATCAAATGCTACTAATTGAAGAGAAGTATCATCAGGGATATCTTCGTCATAAGAAACAGAGATGTCTAAATTCTCTTGATTTACGTTGTTAATGATATTGTTTTCATTTACTGTTATTGTGTAATTGTAATCCTGAACTTCTTGGTCTCATTTAAAAAAACAAAATGTCAATTTTTATTAATATATCAACAAAAGTTAACAATTATTTGAAAGATATTATTAAAAAATAGTAGGAATAATATAAGAAATATTGTATATAATATATAAATATATTATCTTGACAATATATTTACAAAATGATAAAATAATAATGAAGAGAGGTGATATTTATGGCTCAAACTTTAATTAACTTTAGAATTGATGAAAATATAAAAAAAGAAATGGAACAACTTTGCAATGAGTTAGGTATAACAATGACAACAGCCTTCAATATTTTTGCTAAAAAAATGATACGTGAAAAAAGAATTCCCTTTGATGTGTCTATTGATTCATTTTATTTAGAAAATAATATAAAATACTTAGAGCAAGTAATAGCTGATATCGAATCTGGAAAATCAAAATTAGAAGAGCACAAATTAATTGAGGAGGATTAATATGAAGCTATTATGGGAAGAAAGAGCATGGGAAGATTATTTATATTGGCAACAACAAGACAAAAAAACATTAAAAAAAATCAATATACTTTTAAAAGATATCCAGCGAGATTGTTATAGTGGAATAGGAAAACCGGAACCTCTAAGAGAAAACCTAAAAGGTTGGTGGAGCAGAAGAATAGACAATGAAAATAGAATTGTCTACTGCCAAAAAGGAGAAAATGTAATTATTGCTGCATGTAGAGGTCATTATGAATAATATTAAATTATATAAACAGTTGCATAAATTTTTAAAGAAACTTCTGCAACTGTTTTAATTTCTTCTTATAGCAAATGTTAATTTTTTTGTTATTTCAAACAAAACTGGCATTTATATTATAATCATATTAATCTAATCATAAAATCATATTAAAAGTATATTCAAAATCATGTCACATTCTTTCGAGAATCGATTATGAGACATTTTATTGTGTTAATAGTATAATTAATCACTTTTTAATTTCCAATTTATCATAGGATGAAATTTTATTTTTTCTATAATTTCATTATCATCAAATAATAATTCTGGTTCATATATTCCTTTGTGAAATTTATCATAAAATTCTTGAATATTATCATCAATTATTAAAATATCTTTTAAATAGTCTCTTACTGCTTGTTTCATTTCATCTACATTACTTTTTTTGGGATTTCTATCTTTTAATGTTGGTAGTAATTTTGTTTTTATTTCTTGTTTGTCTATTTTTTCTATTTTATCAAGACTCATATCTTCAAATTTATAGTTATTAATGGCTATATATTCTAACATAAAACATTGCTTTAATAATTTTTTTTCTTCTTTATCAAATAACTGATATTTACTTAATGTATACACATCAAATAGATCCCTTGCTGTAGTTCTGCTTAATAATGCACAAATTTTTGCAGCATAAATTTCTATGGGATGAATACAATTAATTGCTAATTGTTTGTCTTCAAATACATCTGTAGATATTTTTAATTTTTTAGTTTTTAAAATATGTACTCTATTCATATAATTTATTTCTATCTTTATGTTGTCTATATTACCTGTTATATCTTCATATTCTGCTACAATAGAATCTAACGCATACACATTTTTAGATTTTTCTGTATTAATTCTATATGAATTAGCAGTTAAATACTGAACTAATAGATTATGTATATCTTTTCGATTTTTTATCATTTCATCTTTTGATAAATTTTCAGCCAAATCTAAGTCAATATCAACTGATAATCTTGGAAAGTTAAATACTGCTGTATTTATAGCTGTTCCACCTTTTAAAGCTAATATGTTTTTTAACTTCTTATCATTATTAATCCATTCTAAAATTCTAAGCAATCTTTCTACTTTTTCTAATGTCGATTTTATAAAACCTGTTTTTTTTTGCAATGTCTTCTATGTATTTTTTATATTCTCCTACCAATACAATGTCCTCCCTTTAGTTAAAAATATCTCTGGAACTATCAAGTTCCATTCTTTAACATATTTGCTTTTCATTTTTTTTGTTTCTTCATTAAAATATAACTTCTTTTCACCTTTTTTTTCTCTACATTTTTCTATTATTGTATTATTTACACCATAATGTTCATTTAATAATTCAATAAAAAAACCAACTTTTAAATATAGTTTATTAGAATTGTATCCTTTTAAATATTCTAATATTTTATCTCCATCTAGTTGCCCAAATAATTCTAAACACATTATTAATTCTTCACTACCTCCTGCTAAATCTGTTCTATTTATGCAATCAATAAAAGTTCTTTCTTTATCAGTTAATCTTACTTTGTTCTTTTCTGTTATTCCAAAATCATATTTACTATCTATACATTTATATGATATTCCTTCGAAGTCAAAATCTTTAAATCTTTTTTTAGTCGAGACATAAACTTGGTAAAATACTTGATTTTTTACTCCATAATATTCTAATGCAGAATGATATGATATATATGCATCATCTTTTATTTTTGATCCTATCATATATTGATCTGCAATTGTATTTTTAAATTCAATATCACATACAACATATAAATTATGTTTTACTCTTTTTATAAGATTAAAGTCTAATAGGTCGTTTATTAAGCCTCTAGCTGAATTTATATTTCCTGTTAATTTATATACATCTTCAGAATTAAAGACTTTTAAATTTAAAATTTTTTCATATCTTATCATATTATTTCACACCTTCTTTGAAAATATAGTTTATCTTTAATAAATTTTAACATGTCTATTTTATATTGTCAATATTTTTTCACGCTTTTTGCTCTAATATTATGTTTTTTTGTAAATTATTAGTGCAAAATTCGTGACTTGCTATAAATAGTTAGTGTCGCTATACACATAAAATTTTAGCGTTTTGATGAAAATTTAACAAAATATAAATTAATATACAATTTCATATTCTTAATATTTTAATAAACTTAATATACATTATTTATAAAAAAAATTTGTCAAATCCATTAATATCAAGAAAAATATGAATTAATATTGGAATAAATTACTAAGAATCAGACCAAGAAGTTCAGGACCATAATTACACAATGACAGTTAATGGCAATAATATAATAAATAATGAAAACATAGCAAAAAGTATAATAACAGTAGATTTAGAAAAATCCTCTGATACAGATACTAAAGGCTTGAAACTTTCATATTATAAAGATGATGATGGAGATGGAAAATTAAATACTAAAGCTACAACAGTAAAAGTTGATACAATAGCTAAATACACAACACATGCTGAAATAAAAGATAATAATGGTACAGTAGAATTTAATTTTGAACAATTACCAGAAGGTAAAAATGTTATCCAATTATTAGATAGTACAGGAAAAGTACTTACAGAAACAATAGTTACTAAAGATACATTAACAATACCTGTAGCTGTTGAGGTTACAACAAAACGTATAGATACATCAAAAGCATCTATGTCTTTCAAAGCTAAAGAAGGTAGCGATATTGTAAAAATGTATTATGCTGTACTTCCAGTAAGTAATGATAATAGTACAATTAGATATGTTGATATAACAAATGCAATAAAGAAAATATCAAATGGAGATTCTGCAGATAATAGTATTGTAGCTGCTGCAGAAGTAGAAGTAAAAGATAATAAATTTGAGGGCACAATAGCTACAAATTTAGTTAATAATACAGCTTATAGAGTTATATATGTAGTAGAAAATTCTCTAGGAAATAGATTTTATGGAAAAGATTCGACTAAAGGAACAAATGTAGTAGCTAGCAAACCTGTAACAACAAAAGCAACAATAGCTAAAGACGTTTATGGAACAAATGCAGAAAAAGAAGTTAAAAGTATTACACTTCCAGATTTAGAAAATAATGGACCTGCAGATGCTAACTTTGAATGGACATTATCAAAAACAGAAACAGAAGATGTTTCAGCAAAAACATTCAAAGTAGAAGTTCTTGATGAAAAAGGAAAAGTTTTAAATGAAGTTGAAATCACAGGTACAAATACAGCTTCTTTAAATGAATTAGGTATAACAACTCCAGGAACATATAAAATAAAAGTTACAGTAAAAGGAAAAGATAATGGTAATACATCTGCTTCTGAATCAGTAGAATCAAAAACAATAACAATTGATTCATATGAAGCTGTAAAAAATATTGAATTTGTTAATGAAGATAATGAGAAAACATTAACATGGGAAAGTAATTATACTATAATCAATGAAGAAGGCGAAGGAAATATTGCTGGATATATAGTAGATTTATATGAATATGATACAAAAACAGATGAATATAAGAAATTAGTATCAGCATCAAATCTATCTTCAAAAGAAAAGAAATTAGATATATCAGCATATATTACAGCAAATAAACTTTATAAAGCAGAAGTTAGAGTTGAAGCTAATCCTAACCAATCTGCTAAATTAACAGCTGAAGTTGGAGAATCAAAAGAATTTTTCGTATTAGCAGGTACATCTATATCAGTATCTAAAGACGAAAATAAAAAAGATAAAATAACAACAGATTCTGTTACATTAAAAGCTACTAAGGCTGTTGTAGGAAATAAAGAAGTATCATACGATTTAAGAGTATGGAAGAAAAATACTAATACAGGAGATTTTGATGGTGCTAGATATGCTGAAGTAACAAATAAATATATGTCAAATGTTCAATTAAGCGAAACTAGTGAAGTTGAAGTTACTGGACTAGAAGAAGGAGCAACATATAGATTTGAATTAATAGTTAAAGTTGATAGTGCAGAAGCTTCTAGAACAACAGGTGATATTACATTATTAAAATTACCTATAGAGATAAAAGGATTAGTAGTATCTGAAACACCAGGAGAAGGAAAAATAGCAAAAACAACTGATGGAATAAGTATAGATGACGTAGAAGTAAAATCTACAGATTTTGTAAAATATGCAAATAGTGCAGAACTAACTGTAGTATCAAGCTTGTTACAAAATACACCATCTCTAGTTTATGGAGATAAGATAACTTTAGACGAAGATAAACTAACAGTTGAATTACAAGCACAAGCATCAACTTCATCTGTAGCTGCAAGAGATTTTGGAAACAAATTAGAAGGAATGACAGTTGAATTAAAAGGAAATACTTCTGATAAAATAATTAAAACAACAGCTAATACTAAAGGACCTAAAGAAATTATATTATCTGAAGGAAGTAACTTTGATATATCAGGAGTTACTGCTGAAAAAATAACATTAAAGAATAATGTTAGCGTTAAAACTGGAATAAATAAAGTAACAGTTGCTGATGGTGCTACAGTTACAATAAATGGAGTTATAGTTACAGCTAAAAATACAGAACTTACATTAAAATCTGATGCACAAGGTACTAAAAACTTTACAGTTGATCCAACAGGAAGTGGAGTTAACGCTGATATAACATTTGAAAATACTACAACTGATGCTGTTACAATAAATTTTGTTGGAGAAAATGATTTAAGTGGAAGACAACAAGGTTCTATCACAATTAGATCTGCTTCAGGAAAAGTAACATTATCATCTCAAAATTTCAATATTGAAAGTAAAATAGATGTTGTTGTTGAAAAAGGTGAAGTTGATATTTCTAGCAAATTCTTAACAGGTGATAAGACTGTAAGTGTAAAATCTGCTGATTCTAAAAATACTGCTAAAGTAACTATAGAAGGACCAGAAGTTCCAACAGAGATAGCCAATGTTAAAATTGATAAGTATACATTAATTGATAGAAGCGAAAGTAGTTTAAAATCATTCTTTAATTCTTCAAGTAACCAAAGTAAAAATATAATAGATAAAACAGTTTCTTTATCTAACACAAAAGCAGTTAAAGAATACTTCGATAGTTTTAAAGAATTCTTCGATAAAGGTGCTACATTATCTAAAGCTGCTAATTCAACAACTGTAACAATTACTTTTACAAAAGCAGTTGATGGAGCTATAGATATGTCTAACTTGACAAAATAATTTAATTTAAAATAAGGTTTGAGTTATTAATTTAGCTCAAATCTTATTTTTATTTATATTTATACAATTAATAAATTAAAATATAATAAATAATAGCTTAACACTTGTAATCAAGTATTAAGCTATATTTTTTAACTAAACCTTTAATCTAGGTATTGACATACTGTCTAAATATTATTTTAATCCTTCAATATTAACTGAAACTTGATTTCCTCTGTCATCCACTGTTTTATTTAATGAAATTGTTACTATGTTTCCTTTAGCTTCTAAAATCTTAGCACCATATTTTGTAGTTCCACCATAAGTTGTTCCATATAATGTCGTAAATTTAGATAAATATGCATTTAATTTAGCAAGATTTTCTGCTTTTTTGTCTGGATCAACATCATATAATCCTGTAACTGCTTTGCTAAGTACTGAATTAGCTTTACTAATGTCAGAAATATTATATTCCTTTATATCTATTGCAGTTTTTATTTCAAATGGAGTTATATCAGCAGTTTTAACTTTTATTGTTTTAGCTCCAGTTGTAGTATTTGTTATTGTAACATTTTGTGCTCCTGATAAGTTACTTCCACTTAAATCAACTGTACCATCTGTAACATTAACTGTTATATCAGCTGAAAATGCTAATGAATTAGCTGTAACTGTAACATTTCCTTTTGCAGTAATATCTAATTTTCCAGATTGTGCATTTGTATCTGTTCCATCTCCATTAACAATTATATTTAAACCATTAGTATCTTCACTATTTAATATAATATTATTACTTGGTGTTGCAGAAATGGTAACGTTTGAGCTAACATCTATTGTAGTATCTGTTGAAACATTGATTTTAATTTTTTTATCCATAAAGTTAACTGGAGAAGCTCCTTCATTAGCCATAATAACAACTTTTGTTGCACCCTTAATTGTTGAACCTGCATTAATTTTTATTTCTTTTTGACTTGTAAGTCCTGTAATATCTAATGATTCATTATTTCCAGAAATTATTATATTTCCTCCAACATTTCCTGTGATTCTTTGAGAGAAATTTCCTCCTTCTAAGTAAAGATCTCTATTTCCAATTGTCGTTCCTAATGCTCTTACTCTAGATCCTGTGTCTAATGCACAAAGTTTAACAGTTACAACATCTGATGTATATGTTAATATATCACCTACAACAAGATTATCAACTATATTTTTAATTTCTGCTAATTCAGCTGGGTATTCTGCTGTCTTATATTCTTTTCCATCTACACTTATTCCATTAGTTGTTTTAGCAATTTCTCCTACTTTAGTTGTTACATTGTCTGCTACAACTGTTTTATTTTCAATAGTTGGCATTGCTAATCTTGTATCAAACTCTGCACTATATCCAGAAACACCTTCAATACCATTTACTGTTGCATATAATCTAATTACATATTTTGTACCTGGTTGTAATCCTTTAACATCAAATGTTCCATCTGCTTTTACAGTAACATCTTGAGTTAATTTTGATACTTCTTTATATTTTCCATCAAATAATCCATCTGGATCATTTGTATTATATAAGAATACTTTTACTCTATATGTTGGGGTCATGCCTGAAACTTCACGACTAGTTATTTTAAATGTAGCTGAATCTGACCCAGCTATGCCTTCTATTGCTGGCGTATAGACTTTAAAGAATTCCTTTGATTTAACTTCATCTGAATCTACTACAGATAATTTATCGCCTGTTGCTTTTGTTGTAACATAAGCTTTATATAATACATTATCTGTCATTGAAGATATACCTTCAATTTTTGTATCTTCTACTGGAGATCCACTAGTTAATTGTACTTTATTTGTATAATCTTTATTTGATATATCATATCCATATAAATCTACATTGTATCCCTTAACATCTTCTGCTGGTGATGTACTAGCATCCCATGTTAATACAGAGTTATTATATTTATCTACATCTAATTTTATATTGTCTGCATTAACTGCATCTAATTTAGAAACTGTTGTTTCATTTGATTTAAATGTAGCTGATGGTAATTTATTACCAGATCCTTCTCCGTATACTTCAAAGTAATATGTTCCTGCTGTAAGAGGAGAAGATACAAATGTATCAAGAGTTGTACTTAAAACTGCGATTCCTGTTTTTTCTTCTATAGCTTTTCCATCTCTATATAATACAACTGTAAATTTATTTGATCCTATTGTTTCTCCTTCAGCTAATTTCCATGTAAGTTGAACATCTGATAATTTGTTAACTGTAGCTACATCAGTAATTTTTGCATCTACTATAGTTGGAGCTAAAGTTGTAGCACCATCTTTTTCCCATGGAATAAGAGCCTTTTCTGAAAGAACTGAAGTTGATACATTTCCATATTCATCTTCTAATATAAAATATACATCAAATGTTTTATCTTCATAAGTTGTTTCATCTGTTAATAAAATTGGTGCTTCTACTACTTTGTTATTAGTAATTTGAATATATTTTGCCTCTTTCAAATCTCCAAATTCTGATACATTAGAAGGTGCACTTGAACTACTTGTAGCAGCACTATTAGCTTTTTTTAAGTAATAAGCTTTTACTATATTATCTTCACTTTTAACACTAAAAGATACAGTTCCTGTTGAAGATGCTGGACGATTTCCTTTTAATCCAACAAGTTTTGTATCTTTCATTGCATTTGTGCGAGCATCTAATTTAAATTCAGCCAATGTACCAACTTTGGTATTACCAGACATTTCTACTAATCTAAATTTATATACTTTATCTTGCGTAATTACACGAGATAAATTCATTTTAGGTAAATCAATTTTAGATGTATTTGCTGGTATTGTTATAGTACTTGGACTAGTTGAAATTACACTACCTAATGTTCCATCATCGTTTACCAAATATATTTTAGCAAATTTAGATGTGTCTAATTCACTTTTTATACGTAGACTTGTTTCTACAGCTCCAACATTCTTATTATTTACATATTTGCCAACAGGAGTAACTGTAAAGTTACCATCCCCTGGAACTTCTTGTTCTCAACAAATCGATAAATTTATTGATTTTACATAGGTTTCCTGTATTTTATAAAAAATTATATAGAGCAGCTAAAAAAACTATTTGATTGCAAATTTTGTAAAAAAATTAGAAAAATTTGCATTGAGTTGCATTTTTTTATAAAATAGTATATAATAATAATGGAGGCGATAATATGGTAGAAAGAAA
>CANQCW010000005.1 GCA_947591055.1 uncultured Clostridia bacterium
CCTATATCTTGGAATCCAAATTTTCTATATAATTTTATTGCATTAATATTATGCTCATTTACTTCTAAATTTATTTTTTCTACAATATTTTTTCTAATTACATAACTTAATAAATTTGATGCAATTCCTTTATTTCTCTTGTCTTGTCTTGTAACTATATTCATTATTTCTAGTTCATTAAAAATAGTTCTTGTTCCAATAAATCCTACTATTTCATTATTTTGCTTTGCAACTAGATATTTAGAATTTTTATAATCTTCCTTCAAAGTTTCATAATCCCATATGTTAGAAAAATTATCATATTCAGATTTAATATTCTCTAAATCTAAATTAGTCATTTCTAATATGTATATTCTTTCTCCGTCTCCCTCTTTTTGCCTTTGTGCTTGTGGCTTTCTTAAATACATTGGGAAAAGCGTACTTGAATCTCCGTAATCGCCAACATCATATTTATCTTTTGCACACATTGCTATTGCTTCTGCCATTGAAGGTAAATCTCTTACATACTCATAATTGTCTGTTTTTCTTCCTTGAGCATATTGCTTAGAAAACTTTGCTTTAAATAATGGTTCTAATTTTTCTTCGTAAAAATCACCAGCTATGTATAGTGGGTTTTCAAAATCTATATACTCTACAACATCAGAAACATTTCTAATCTCTGCATTTTTATATAATGATAAGTTTCCATTGTGTACTCTGTATACTGCAAAATATACATTTTCGTTTCTTGCATCAATCATTGATAATATTTTGCACTCTTTTTTACCTTTTTTTATAATAACACTGTATGCTAAAGCTTTTAAAGTATCAACTCCAGCAATTGGAATATTTTTTGCATCTGAAATAGCTTTAACTGTTGCCATTTCAACTCTTATTCCAGTAAATGAACCTGGTCCTCTTGAACACGAAAGTAAATCAATATCATCCAACTTTAAATTCAACGATTCTAGTAAACTTTTAATATTAGGCATAAGAACTTGTGAGTGTTCCTTTTCTGAAACAGATGATATTTGTTTTAAGATTTTTCCATCTTCTGCTACAGCTACTGAGCAAACCTTACCTGATGTATCCAATGCTAATATTTTCATACTATCACTCCTTACATTTTATATATTTTTAAAAATTCAATCCTTCGTATTTTGCTCCAAATGTTTCTATAATTAGTTTACGCTCCTCGTCTGAGTTACCATTGTCAATTGTTATTTTTATATAATCATTTGGTAAAATATCTTCTATTAATTCTCCCCACTCAAATATGCATAAACCTTTGTTGAAGTATTCTTCTCCTCCAATATTTTCAAATTCATATATATCTCCTAATCTATATAAATCAAAATGGTATATATCAATTTTTTCATTATGATATTCATTAACTATTGTAAATGTTGGACTTGATATTTCTTCTTGTAATCCAAAATAAGCTAAAACACCTTCTACAAATTTTGTTTTGCCTGCACCTAAATCACCTGTAAGAACTATTACATCTCCTTTATTTAATTTAGATGCAAAGTTTTTAGCAAACTCTTTTGTTTCTTGCTCATTTTTGCACATTATTTCTTGCATTTTTAATATAAGTTCCTTTCTGGGCTTTTAAATTTTTGTATATATTATTATTTTCCTTTTGGATTTCCCATTTCTTGTTCTAATTTTTCAATAGAATCTTCTTCATATGATTTTAATTTATCATATTTATCTGTTGTATTTTTAGCTCCACCTAATACTCCATTTGTTGAAATAGATGCACTTAAGGTTAATCCTGCTAATATCATCAGAAAAATGACTGTTACTATTAAGACTATTAGTGTTATTCCTTTTTCTTTGTCTTTTTTTGATATCATTTGTTCTCCTCCGTTTTTATTAGTTTTAAAAACTTAATAAAAATTTATACACTTAAAATATATCATAATATGGATATTAAATCAAGGTAATAAAAATTAAATATTTATTTGTTTTAAGTCTATTAGCCTATTGTCTCTATATGTTAATTTTAGAAGGCAAGGCGATTTTATATCTAATATGTTATCTTTATATACTAACTTAACATCATTGTTTACTTCACACCAATTTAATAAGAAAAATTTTATTGAACCTCCGATGGCTGATAACTGCTATTCTTTTTTCTTTATATTCTTTTAAGATTTTATTAAAAAATCTATTCATCCTCTGTTTTGTTTCTATAGCACTTTCTCCATCTGAAGTCTTAAAATTTTGATCAATTAGTTGCTCTTGAGAAGGGTCTCTTGTACTTTTATCCTTCATAAATTCACCCAGTTCTTTCAAATTTCCTAACTTTCTTTCACTTAAATCATTATCTAAGTTAATAGGTAAATTATTTTTCAAAGCTATGTATTTTGCAGTAGCTTTAGCTCTTGTATAACTACTTGACCAGACAACATCCAAATTATTTAATTCACTATTTTCACTCAACTTTCTTGCTTGTTCTTCACCTTCTACAGAAAGTATTTCTTTTTCATTAATCAGTTGAGAATCTTCATCTGTATTTCTTATTCCATTTTCATTAACTGTTTCAGCATGTCTAATCAAATAAATTATAGTATCATCCATATTACACAACTCCAATCTTTAATTCACATTATGAAATTATTTTTCATTTTTTAGCATTTCATCATACATATTTCAAAACCAAATTTAATGTTTTAAAAAATTATATCATTATTTATGCCACTTATCAATAATTTTGCTTTAACAAAAAAGTAGTAAGATAAAAGCAAATTCATATAATCTGCCTTCATCTTACCACTTTTAAATTATATTTATATTACCTAAGCTTTTGGCTCTTCTTTTTCAGCTTCTGCTGGTTCTTCAACTTTAGCTTTTTCAGCTTCTGCTGGTTCTTCAACTTTAGCTTCTTCAGCTTTTGGTTCCTCTGCCTTTACTTCTTCGGCTTTTGGTTCTTCAGCCTTTACTTCTTCGGCTTTTGGTTCTTCAGCCTTTACTTCTTCAGCTACTTCTGGAACTTCTTCTTTAATGATTATATCTTCTCTATTTAAGTTTGCTCCAACATCTTCTTTAGTCTTAGCTGATTTTCCTAATTTTTCTCTTAAATAATATAATTTTGCTCTTCTAGCCTTTCCTACTCTTACTAATTCAACTTTTTCTACTAATGGAGAGTGTACTAAAAATGTTTTTTCTACTCCTACTCCATAAGAAATTCTTCTTACTGTAAATGTTTCATTTAATCCACCATTTTGTTTTTTAATTACTATTCCTTCAAAAACTTGGATTCTTTGTCTATTTCCTTCTTTTATTCTTTGATGTACTCTAATAGTATCACCAACTTTTATATTAGGAATTTTACTTTTCAATTGTTCATGTTCTATTGATTTTATAATATCCATAATTTTTCTCCTTTCATAAAAATTATTTTTTATTAATTAATTTTATAGCCTCTTTCTTCTGCTCTTCACTCAAGAGCTCAGGCCTCTTTTTATATGTCGTAATTAGCGACTGTTCTTTTCTCCATTTTTCAATTTCTTTATGATTTCCTGAAGTAAGAACATCTGGTACCATTTTTCCTCTAAATTCTAGTGGTCTTGTATATTCCGGATATTCTAATAAATTTTCTTTAGATTCTGAGAAAGATTCTTCATTAGTTGAATCTTTACTAAGAACTCCTTCTACATATCTACTTACTGAATCAATTAAGACCATTGCTGGAAGTTCACCTCCAGTTAATACATAATCTCCAATTGAAATTTCCTCATCTACAATTTCATCTAAAACTCTTTGGTCAATACCTTCATAGTGTCCACATAATAAAATTAAATGCTGTGATTTTGCTAGTTCTTTTACTTTATTTTGATTTAAAACTTTTCCTTTTGGTGATAAGTAGATAACTTTTGCATTTTCACTTTTTACAGAGTTATATGCATCATACACTACATCTGGCATAATTAACATCCCAGCTCCTCCACCATAAGGAGTATCATCAACGTGCTTATGTTTATCTTTAGAAAAATCTCTAATATTTATTAAATTAATTTCTATTAAATTTTTTTCCTTAGCTCTTTTTATTATGCTTGAATTTAATGTATCAAACATTTCTGGAAAAAGAGTTAGCACATCAAATTTCATTTTTACCTCTTTTTAATTTTATATCAAACTAGTCCTTTTATTAAATGAACTATAATCTTTTTATTATCTGTATCTATTTGTTTTATAACTTCTTTTGTTGATGGCAATAGTATTTTTCCTACTTGATATACATCATTGGCTCCTGTTTGAAATATGTCATCCAATTTTCCTAAAATTTTTCCGGTCGTCTGTATATACATCAAATCCTATTAAATCACTTATATAATAAGTTCCTTTTGGAAGTTCTGGAGCATCTTGTCTTTCCATTTCAATAACAAAATCTTTTAATTTTTCTGCTTGCTCGATTGTATCTATTCCTTTTAGTTTGATGACAAATATATTTTTTTGTCTTCTTGCTCTTTCAATTTCCATTTTAGAATTGTTAATATATACTGTTTTTACCTTTAAAATATAATCAACATAAGGCCATATTTTAATTTCACCTTTTAGTCCAAATGTATTGACTATTTTTCCAAGTTCCATCCTTTCCATCAAAATACTATTTCCTCCACACAAATTAGTCAACAAATTCTACTTCAACTTTCTTTTGCTCTTTTGCACCTAAAGATTTGATAATTGTTCTTATTGCTTGTGCAATTTTTCCTTGTTTTCCAATAATTCTTCCCATCTCATTTTGGTCAACTTTTACTTTATAAATTTCTTTATAATCTTCTTCAACCTTTTCAATTGAAATAGCATCTTTATTTTCTACAAGATTTTCAATAATTGTTCTTAGGATTTCTTCCATTTTGAATTATCCTCCTTATTGTCTAATCGTTGATACAAATTTAAACGATTTATTTTGCTTTATTTATTAAAGCTTTAACTGTATCAGTTGGTTGAGCTCCATTTTTAATCCATGTAGCAACTTTTTCTTTATCAAGAACAATACTTGCTGGATCTGTCATAGGATCATAAGTTCCTATTTGCTCAATTATTTTTCCATCTCTTGATGATCTTGAATCTGCAACAACAATGTGATAGAAAGGTGCCTTTTTTGCTCCTACTCTTTGTAATCTTATTTTTACCATAATTTCACCTCCTAAAAAATTTTATATATATAAAGTTTAAAAACTTAATAACTAATTTATTTTAACTTATTTGCTAAATCATTTATTTCGTCTTCTGACATTTTATCAAGATTTAATTTTCCCATCATTTTTTTCATCCTAGGATCTAAATTTCCTGATTTCATTTTTTTCATCATACTTTGTGTTAATTCAAATGATTTCATAAATTTATTTATATCTTGTACTTCAGTTCCACTACCTTTTGCGATTCTTATTCTTCTTGAAGCATTAAGTAATTTTGGATTTTCTCTTTCTTCATTTGTCATTGAACAAATTATAGCTTCAATTTTTTCAAATTCTTTATCATCTACATTTACATTTAATTTGTTCATACCAGGTATCATTTTTAATAATGATGAAAAAGAACCCATTTTCTTTACTTGTCTTAATTGTGCTAGATAATCATTTAAGTCTAACTCTTTGTTTTTGCGTAATTTCTTTTCTAATTTTATAGCTTCTTCTGCATCAAATTGTTCTTCTGCTTGTTCTATTATAGATAGAACATCTCCCATCCCAAGTATCCTTGATGCCATCCTATCTGGGTGAAATTCTTCAATTTCATTAAGTTTTTCACCTGTTCCTATAAATTTAATTGGCTTTCCTGTAACTTTTTTAACAGATATTGCTGCACCGCCACGAGTATCACCATCTAATTTAGTAAGTACTACGCCATCAATTCCTAAGTCTTCATTAAATTTTTGTGCAATATTAACTGCTTCTTGACCTGTCATTGAGTCTACAACTAAAAGTATTTCGTGAGGTTTTACACTCATTTTAATATTTTTTAGTTCGTTCATTAGCTCTTCATCTATTTGAAGTCTTCCTGCAGTATCTAATATTACAACATCATTTAATTTGCTTATTGCAACTTCTTTTGCTTGCTTTGCAATTTTTACAACATCTTTTTCTGTTTCATTTGCAAAAACAGGGATGTTCAAACTTGCTCCTACAACTTGAAGTTGCTTTATAGCAGCTGGTCTATATACATCACATCCAACTAAAAGTGGATTTTTACCTTGTTTTCTAAGTAAGTTAGCTAGCTTTCCTGCCGTTGTTGTTTTTCCGCGAACCTTGAAGTCCTATTAACATGATTACTGTTGGTGGGTTAGGAGTAAATGCTATTTTACTGTCTGTTCCTCCCAATAGTTCAACTAACTCATCTTTTACAATTTTAACAACTTGTTGTCCAGGAGTAAGTGATTTTAATACATCACTTCCTAATGCCTTTTCATGGATATTATTTACAAAATCTTTAACAACCTTATAATTTACATCAGCTTCTAAAAGGGCAAGTTTTACTTCTCTTAACATATCATTTAAGTCTGATTCTGTTATTCTTGCTTTTCCTCTTAGTTTTCTTGTAAAAGCTTGTAGCTTTTCTGATAATCCTTCAAAAGCCATCTTATCCTCCTAAATCAAAAGTTTAAATTAAGCTATAACGCTTAATTCTTTTTGTACTTCATTTAAAATTTTTTCAATCTTTTTTTCTGATGAGTTTTCACTAATTTTGCTTAATTCAGCTAAAACATTTTGTATAGTTTGCTCATTAATCTGTGTTTTTTTCATAATATTTAGCTTTTCTTCGTACTCGAAAAGTTTGCTTTCTCCTTTCTTTATCAAGTCCCTTACACCTTGTCTTGAAATATTATTGTTTTCAGCAATTTCAGAAAGTGATAAATCATTATTATAATAATCATTTATTACATCATATTGTTTTTTGGTAAGTAATTTACCATAAATATCAACAAGCATACTTATTTCTATATGTTTATCCATATCATCACCTCTTCATTACTGTAAAGCATATATACTTTACACCATTTTTTCAAAAATGTCAAGTGTTTTTAAAAATATTTCTTCAAACTATGATATTAATTGTTCTTAATAATCATAAATTCCATAAGCAATGCACTCTCCTCCTTTTTTCCAAATTGTTCTCCCATCACCGATTCTGCCTGCGCAAAGATAAGTCCCGTCCATTAAGAACGGTACTCCTCTCAAAGAACTCTGTATATAAATATATTCACTCGAACTTTGATGAGGAATTCCACTCACAAGACACCATGAAGTATTATAAAAATCAATATTAGCTTTCATCTTTATGTATATATATACTTTCTTATATGTAACATCATCAAAATAACCACCTTCTATGATGCTTACTCGATTATCATATACTTGAAGCCCACTATTCGTTAAATTTTTTGATTTGCAAATTGCTAATGTACTTATTTGCTCGTTTGAAACTCTTATTTTACTTCCATTTTGATAATATCCACTTTCTGGTATTGTCAAAATTGTATATTGTCCATCATTATTTACCGAACTTGCTGTAACTGTTTGTCCACTTTTATTTGGCATGCTTCCTGTCAATTGTGTTCCTTCTACCCATGCTTTTTTTCCATTTAATATATCTCCTGCTTTTGCATCTCCTGGTGTTAATTCTTTTAGTGATTTTACGGTTATTGTTCCCCCACTTGTATAGCCTACTGGTATTTCTTTCTTATCTCCTGCACTTAATTTTTCATTTATTACTCCATTATTTTTCATTTGTCCTGTTAATACTGAGCCGTCTTTTGCTAAAAATGTTTTTGTTTCTAGTACATCTTCTACCGTTGCTGTCATTTCATTACTTAATGTTACTATATCACTTATTGCTTCTACATATTTGCCTTCTTCATCACATACTTTTACTCTTACATAATAACTCTTTCCTAAGTCTAATCCTTCAAATGTATATGTGTATGCTCCTTCTGTTTCTTCTAATTTTTCTTCTTCACTTGGTTCCCACGTTTTTCCATTATCTATACTTAATTGTATTTTGCTTGCTTCGCCTTCTATTTCTAAATTTACTTTTATTGTTTGCTCCTTTGGATTTCCTTCTACTGTAAATGTTTTTATTGTTATGGATGCTTTATTCTCTCCTTCATTTCCTACTACTACTGAAAAATCACTTACATATTGCTCTAACATACCTATTTGGATTTGTTCTTCTTCTGCTGCATTTTTATATTTTTCTACTGCTTGTCTTGCTCTTTGAAATAATCCATTGCTTCCTGCTATTTGTGATATTGTTACCCCTGCTAATATCAATAGCAATATTATTGTTACTACCAATGCTATTAATGTTATTCCTTGTTCTTTTAATTTTTTCATATTTTTTAATTGTAAATTAATCTTGTCTTTTTCTTGCATTTTCTTATCTTTCATTTGTTTTATTCCTCCGCTTAACATTATGTTATTTTTATTAATGTAAAACCTTAATAAAAAAACAAAAAATCTTATAATCAGCTTTGCACAAGCTTTTTATAAGATTTTTGTTTTTCATTTTTTTATAATTTGTAATAAATATTTAATTTATATTTTATTGAATTTTTCCTTATATTATGCTATTTTTTTAATATAGTATTTTTTATTAAGGTTTTACATTAATTATAAATTTTTTCCTTCCATTATTCTTTAAGGTGTCAAATTGGTACCTTAAAGAATTAAACTCTTGATAGTTTCTGTATCATATTTTACTAATTTTTTCATCACTTATAAATATTTTTTTACTCTACATTTAAAAATAATGCTATTCTAAAACCTATATTATTAGCTCCAACATTACTTTGACTTTTTCTTGTTATTGGAGATTCTGAGCTAGATACTCCTCCTCTTATTGTGCATGCACTTGAAGAATTTGATGATGATTCAGTAGTCCACTCATACGTATTATACCCAAAATCATATATATTGTTTATTGAATTACTTCCTGTTTTTGTTATTGCTGTGCCTGTTGCAGATTTTGTTAAATATTCTGTATTTTCTGTAGATTCTATAAATTTAAGTATTGTATCCCATGCATAACTTGAGCATAATCTACTTTTAAAGTTACTATTATTATTTGCATATCCTTCTGCTAGAGAAACTGCTTGATTTTTAGTTACATAGTTATACACATTTAGTCCTTTTTTTACATTTACTTGCTCACTCGTTCCAGAGCTTGAAGATCTTGCACTTGTAGTTCCTGCTACATATCTTCCAATATAGAATCCTCCATTTTCAATAGCACTTACTGCTTCAAAACTATTTTTTATTTCATAAAAATAATCATTAGTACTACCATTTTTTATTTTTATGCTTTCAGATTCTGCATCCCTTCCATTTTCTGTTTGTGTTCCAAATGTATGTCTACCAAATTCTATTGATACTTTTTTTCCTTTTTCTAGTTTAAAGTTTTGAACTGGTATCCAAACAAATTCATTTCCATTATTATCTGAAATTACTAATCCTTTAGATATTATTTGTTCATTTTCATTTTCTGATACTTTATACCCAACTGGTATTTTTGCTTTATTTCCATCTTTATCTTTATATGTTTTGTTAAAGTCTTTTACTTCTACTCCAATTTCAACACCTATTTCAGCTGTACTAAACTGTTCACTTAGCCTATGATAAGTTTTTTCTTTATAACTAATTCCTTTTACATAATATATTGTTCTACTTTGTTCATTTATTATATAGACATCATTAGTACCTGAATATTTTACATCACTACTACTTATGCTTTTATTTCCTGCACCATTATTTAATGTTTCCATATTGACAGATAACTTTTCATTTACACGATTAATATTAATAGCATAGTAAACATCATTGTCATTTTCATTTTTTATCTTTTCTTCATTTTGTGTTTCTTCTAAAAAATCTAAATTTCCTTCATATTTTGGTCCAATTGTTCCAATATCCTTATCAAAATATGCTATACTTATCGCTTCTCTTAAAATATCTATATCTTCCTTAAATCCAGAATATGTATCAAATTCTTTTATATTTGACATATTTACTAATACTGGTACACTTATAATAGACAATACTGCTATAGTAATTACTAAAGCTATTAAAGTTATACCTTTTTCATTTTTTAACTTTTGCATTTTCTCATCCTTTACTAAAATTTTTCATTTGATTTTGATATTTTTATTTTATTACATTATATATTATTTTGCAATAAAAAAAAATAAAAATAGTAGTTTCTAAGCTACTATTTTTTTATCGTTCTTTTTCTTCTTTATTTATATCATATGAGTTTCTTTGTATTTTTTCTTTATTTTCTATTTTTGCTTGATTATTAAATCTTGCTGTAATATTTTTTTCCTTTTTAGGTTTTATCATATCAGTTGTTTTACAAGCAAGACCATCAGCAAAAGCTAATTGTTCTTTTAATTCATTTGATAGCTCTTCTTGTGGATTATCTATGTCTGGAACATCAACTGAAGAAAGCATTTGTGAGAATCCAACTAATCCATTTTTTATTTTATCAAATAGTTTCATTTTTACTATCTTTTCTCTCCTTTTTAATTTTTTAAAGTTAGATAATTCATATTATATCATATATTCTTGTATTTTTCAATAGTTTTGTAAATTTTTTCTTTACTGCCTATTTCTTTTTTATTTTTGTATACAATAAACCATAAATAGACTACAATAATAAATATAGCAATATTTTTATAATATAATATTAAAATACTTGAAAGTGCAGTTATTATGTATAAAGTTATTTCTGAAATAAGTTGTGTATATTTATAACTATTTCTTATTCCTAAAAGAATATGTGTTAGCTCTTTTATTACTCTCCCACCATCTAGCGGATATATCGGAAGCATATTAAAAATTGCAATTAATAAGTTCGCATATATTATATTTTCATAAATATTTTTTTCTAAATTAATTTTCTCATTTAAAATCAATGTAATTATAATGCAGATTATGTTTGTAATTGGGCCACCTAATGCCAGTACTATTTTCTTTATTGATAGCAAATTACCTTTTTTTAATTTTTTGTTAAAATCATTACTTTTTGTTTTAAAATTTATTTTTAAGCCATATGGAAGAATTGTCATTTTTTCCGGTTTAAATCCTAAAAATAAGCCAAATATTAAATGTCCTAGTTCATGAATTAATGCAAAAAGCATTAATATACTATATATTTTAATATTTCTAGTAATTAAAAATATTAAAAAAAATAAAAATACTTTTAAATCAACCTTTATTTGCATTGTTTATTTAGCCTCTCTTGTATCTATAAATCTAATATTTTTTGTGGGTCAACAGTTTTTCCATTTCTCCTAATTTCAAAATGTAAATGTGGGCCTGTTGTTCTTCCGAGTTGAGCCTACTTCTGCTATTTTTTGTCCTTGCTCTATATAATCTCCTTGATTTACAATTATTTGGCTGCAATGTGCATAAAGTGTTGTTATTTCTCCATTTGTTATTTGCAGATGATTGCCATAGTCCCCATAATTAGATACCAAATCAACTGTACCAGACATTGCTGCAACTATTTCTGTACCTGTATTTGCTCCAATATCAACTCCTGCATGATTTGCTGAAATTATTTCTGTTGGCTCTCTTGAGCCATATCCTGATGTTATATATCCCACTACTGGTTTTATAAAGCTAGCCTGCTCTTTAATAAATATTATGTCTTGATCAGTTTCGCTTACTTCTATCTTTTCGTCTCCTCCACCTACTCCTCCATTTTCATTATTTTGCTGTGCTACATCTTCGCCATTGTTATCTTCTTTATTTTCACTAGATTGTTCTTCATTTGAAGTTGTATTTTCGGTATCTTGTTCTTTGTTTTCATCTGGATTTTCAGCATTTTGCTCTTCATTTGATGCAGTTTCTTGTATTATATTTTCTTCTATGTTATTTTCTGTAATCTCATTTTCATTTTGCAAATCTTTATTTATAGAATTTGATATATTTTTAATAAAATTATTTATTTGATTGAAAATTCCTCCGAAATCAGTATCTTCTGATAAAATAGGTCTAATTTTTTCAAGTGCTAAACTATTATTTTGATTTACAAAATAAAATACTCCAAATATACATATACTACACAATACTTGTATAAATATTTTACTTAATGTAGAAATTTTCCTTTCATTTTGTTTAGTATTTATATTACTTACTGGTATTCTGTTATTTCTTCTTGCAGATATTTCTTCTGCTCTTCTTATTCTATCTTCTTCACTTATTTTATCCATAAATAAAAACTCCTCTTAAAGTTCTTTTTAAATATATGAACTATAAGACGAGTTTATAACCTTTATTTTATTTCAATACATATTTTTATACAATAAGCATTATCAAACTTATACTCATTATAACTAATATTATTTTCAAAGCAACATTTACTCTTTTTACTCTTTTAAAGTCTTTCTTGAGTTTTACAATTTGCTTTTTTTCCTCTCTATCTTTGATATTTAATTCTTGTAATATATTCTCTGCTTCTTTAATTACAGACTTTTTTTCAAAATCTCCCATAAGCTTTCTCCTCTATACAAATAATCTTTATTTACTAACAATTATTTCCACTTATGAAAGGTTTATACAATTAAATTTTAATCTACTAATTTTGTTATAACTTTTTTGCCATCTATTCCTGTAATTATAATATTTTTTTGTTTTAAATCCTCTGATGCATCTTCTGATTTTCCATTAAAAATCAATTCATCTTTATCATAAACATCTATTTCTAATAAGTTAAATTCACTTATTTTCATATTTTTTCTCCGTTAGACTTTTTTGTTTGCTAAAAAAGCGATTTTACTCTACTTATTTAGTCCTTTTTTTCTTGTTTTTCTTCAACACCTGTTGCTACTATTGTAACTACAACTTTATCTCCTAAGCTTTCATCTATAACTGTTCCAAATATTACATTTGCATCTGGGTTTACTCTTTCAGCAATTATTTCAGCACTTCTATTTATTTCATCTAGTCCAATATCCTCACTGCCTTTGATGTTAAATATTACACCTTTTGCATCATCTATTGCATTTTGTGTTAATGGATTATTTAATGCACTATTTGTTGCATCAATTATCTTGTTTTCTCCATCTGCTTCTCCAATTCCCATATATGCATAACCTTCATAACTTAATGTTGTTTTTACATCAGCAAAGTCAACATTAATTGTTCCTACTGTATTTATTAAATCTGTAACTGATTGGATTCCTTGTCTTAATATATCATCAGTCATTTTAAAAGCATCTAAAATAGAAACATTTTTTTCAGTGTTTGCTAATAATTTATCATTAGAAATTACTATTAGAGAATTAACATTTGGTTTTAGTTTTTCTATACCCATATTAGCTCTAACAGTTCTTAATTTTCCTTCAAAAGTAAATGGTGTTGTTACTATTCCAATAGTTAAAATTCCTCTTTTTCTTGCTTGTTCAGCAATTATAGGAATTGCACCTGTGCCTGTTCCTCCACCCATACCAGCTGTAATAAACAATAAATCTGTATCTTCTAAGATTTTGTCTATTTCTTCAATACTTTCTTTTGCTGCTTTTTCTCCTACTTCTGGGTCTGCACCAGCTCCTAATCCTCTTGTTACTTCTTTTCCTATTTGTAATGTTTTACAGCCATATGTGTTTGCTCTATCTAATACATTTTTTTCGGTATTAATAAGTACATATTCTGCGCCTTCTATTTTTGAATTTATCATTTGATTAACGGCATTATTTCCTCCACCGCCTATTCCTAATACTTTAATCTTTATCAAGTCTTTTGTTTTTATTGGCTGCATTTGGTCTATCACTTTTTTTCCTCCATTTCATTTATCATTACTAATGTATTATACTATAAAATTCCCATTTTTCAAGTATTTTTTACAAAATTCTTGACTTATATCTTCTACTTTTTTCTTTATTAAAATTTTTATAATATTAATTAATCAATTTTTTGCAATAAAAAACCTCTTATATTTATTACTTTTTAATAAATATATCGAGGTCTTTTTTATCTATATGCATTTAAATATATTTTTCTTTAATTAAAAAAATTATTGTTTGACAAAATTAAATAATCTGTGTATAATAATGTTAAGAAATGAGAAACACAAAGTGTGTTGCCCAAAAAAGGATTAAATATAACCATTCTTCAGTGCAAAAGCAGAATGGTTATGTTTTTATTTGCACCAAATTACTACCAAAGTAATAATCAAGGCAATTGCTATGATTGTAATTGCTACTAATCCAAAGAATAGTAGATAAATTATTTGTAATAATATTGTTTCCATAGCACCACCTCGCTTTCTCACAGCTAAACTGTGTTGTATGTAAGGTGGCAACGCACTCTGCTTATTCTCATTCCTTATGTTTTATACTATATAACATTAGTTTGTAAAAATCAAGTAAAAAACCAATTTTTTACATTTTTTTTGCATTTATAATCTAAAAATCTCTATGCACTTTTTAATTCTAATCTTATTTTATCACCAATCATTGCAATAAACTCGCTATTTGTTGGCTTTCCTTTATCTGCTGAAATAGTATAACCAAATATACTCTCTACTGTTTTTGCATCTCCTCTACCCCACGCTACTTCTATTGCATGACGAATTGCACGTTCTACTCTTGATGGAGTTGTATTATATTTAGATGCTATTTCCGGATAAAGTTCTTTTGTTATTTGATTAATAACATTTATATTATTTACTACCATAATAATTGCTTCCCTTAAGAATTGATAACCTTTTATATGAGCAGGTACTCCTACTTCGTGAATTACATTAGTTACCAATGCTTCTAGATTTTCTTTTTCATCTTTTTTAGTAACTTGTATATATTGTGATTTCAACTCTCTAGAGCTAGTCATCTCTTTTTTTAGTTCTTCTGGATTATAATTCTTTATTTCTTTTATTCTATCTATTAATACTGATATATCAAACGGCTTTACTATATAATAATCTGCTCCAAGTGCAATAGCCTTTTGAGTAATCTTATCTTGTCCTACTGCTGAGACCATTATATATATTGGAACTTTGCCTAATGATATCTTGCTTAATCTTTCAAGAACTCCAAGCCCATCTAAATGTGGCATTATAACATCTAATAATACTACATCAGGTTTAGTTTGAATTATCTGGTCATAAGCTTCTTCTCCATCGCTTACAAATCCTATAACTTCTAAATCACTATCATTATTTAAATAATTTTTTAATGTATTTCCAAACTCATAATTATCATCTGCAATTAAAACTCTAATTTTATCACTCATATTCACTTTTGTTTCCCCCTAAAAAATATTTTTGTTTTGTAAAATTTTACCACTTCATTATATATTTTTTTATTTAAGAATACAAGTGATTTTTCTAAATTTTTCCAACTTTCTTTTAAAAGCTTGATTTTAGTGCAAAAAATCGCATAATTTTTTTCGACTTTATTTTTAATTTTTTATAAATTTTCTTCTTGTATGTATATATTTTCCCCAGTTATAACGCAGTTTTCCACTATTTTTATATTATTTAATAATTTTTCCTTACTTTGATACTCTGATTCAAGTTCTAATTCTACATAATTATCATAGTTTGTATTTTTTATATTTATATTTAACTTTTTACACCAGTAAATTACATCTTTTTGACTGTCATATTCTACCTTTATTTTATATCTAAGTCCTTTTACTTTATTTACTATCTCTGCTTTGTCTATTGCGTTATTAGTAGCTTCCATATAACTTCTTACTAACCCACCTGTTCCAAGCAATATTCCACCAAAATATCTTGTAACTACTACTAATACATTTTGCAAATTTCTCTTTTTTATTATATCTAGCATTGGCGTTCCTGCTGTTTTACTAGGCTCTCCATCATCACTACATTTTTCAAAATTTTCTACAACATAAGCATAGCAATTGTGTTTAGCATCATAATATTTTTTACTTATTTCTTTGATTTTTTCTTCCGCTTCCTCTTTAGTTTCTACTGGAAATACACTTGCTATAAACTTTGATTTTTTTACAGTTATTTCAGCATAAACATCACTACTAATTGTTCTCAATTTTATCTCCTCTTATCTTTTCTTGAATCACCATTTTGTACTATTAAATAACAAGCATTTCATAATAAACTTTTAGTTAAGCCCTGAAGTATATCCTGTAGAATATGCTATTTGTAAGTTAAATCCTCCAGTATAAGCATCTACATCTATTATTTCTCCTGCAAAAAATAACCCATTTACAATTTTAGATTCCATAGTTTTTGGATTTATTTCCTTAATATTTATTCCTCCCTTTGTAACGATGGCTTCTTTTATGTCTCCAAATCCTCCAATTTCTATTTCAAAACATTTAAGTATTTTTTCTAATCTTGTTCTTTCTTCTTTTGTTATTTCATTTATTTTTTTGTTTTCATTAATTTTGCTAAGCTCTATTACAACCGGAATTAATTTTTGTGGTAATAAATCATTTAAACTATTTTTTATATCTTTATTTTTTTGTTTTTCAAAGTCTCTTAAAATTCTAGCATCTAATTTTTCTTGTGATAGTGCTGGTTTTAAATCTAATATTACTTTTACATTTTGAAAGTCATCTTTTCTTAAATGTGCTGATGCACTTAATATTATAGGACCAGATACTCCAAAATGAGTAAACAACATTTCTCCAAAATCTTCATAAATTATTTTATCATTTTCAACTAATTTCATAGAAACATTTTTTAAACTTAATCCTTGAAGTCTTTTACAAATATTTAATGAATTATTTTTTGCCTTAAGCGCAACTAAAGATGGTCTAATTTCTGTTACAGTATGACCTAATTTTTTTGCAATTTTATATCCATCACCGTTTGAGCCTGTTGTAGGATAGCTCATACCTCCTGTAGCCAATATTACTTTATCAGCATCAATAACTTCTTTATCAGTTTTTACACCTATTGCTTTATTATTCTTTATAATAATTTCCTTTGCTTGACAATTTGTAATTATAGTTACACCTTTTAATTTTTTTATCAAAGCATCTAGCACTGTATATGAGCTATCACTTACTGGAAATACTCTATTTCCTCTTTCTACCTTTGTTGGAATATCAAGTAATTTTATAATATCTTCATTATTAAAATTTTGAAAAGCACTATATAAAAACTTTCCATTACCAGGAATATTTTTATAAAAATCAGATATATCTACTGCATTTGTAATGTTACATCTGCCTTTTCCTGTTATCAAAAGTTTTTTTCCTAAACTATTCATTTTTTCAATTAATACAACTTGATTTTTTCCTTTATTAGCACTTATGGCGGCAAGCATTCCTGCTGGACCGCCACCTATAACTACCACTTTCATTTTTTAATCCTTTTTTAACTTTTCTACTGCTTTCATTAATCCTAATTTTCCATATTCATATGTAAGTCCACCTTGTTGAAATGCCATATATGGCTCTCTTAATGGTCCATCACAACTTAGCTCTATTGATGAGCCTTGTGTAAATGCTCCTGCTGCCATTATAACTTGGTCAACATATCCTGGCATATCTCCTGGAATCGGGCTTGAGTTTGAATCAATTGGAGAACCTTCTTGAATTCCTTGACAATATTTTATTAATTTTTCTCTGTTATTAAATTCTATTGTTTGAACTATATCAGTTCTTGGTTCATCCCATTTAGGAGTGGTTTTATATCCTAAATTCTCCATTACTTTACTTGTAAGTATTGCTGTTTTTAAACTACTTGCAACTACACTTGGAGCAAAGAACAAGCCTTGCAGTATAAGTTTATTCATACCTAAAGTTGGACCAACTTCTTTGCCTTCCCCTGGAAGTGTCAACCTTTCTGCAACTAATTTTATTAGTTCTTTTTTACCTACAACGTAAGCTCCATTTGGAGCAATTCCACCACCTAAATTTTTTATAAGTGAACCAACTAAAATATCTGCTCCTAAATTACTTGGCTCTATTACATTAGTAAATTCTCCATAACAATTATCTATCATTATAATAACATCTTTGTCTACTTTTCTAATAGTTTTAATAACTTTTTCTATTTTATCAAGAGTTATGCTTTTTCTTGTACTATATCCTCTTGAACGTTGAATTTCTATTAATTTAATTTTTTCTTGTGATAATTTACCTTCTATTTTTTCATAGTCAAAATCATCATTAACCAAATCTATTTGCTCATAATTTATACCAAATGATTTTAATGAGCTAGGATTTTCTTTAATTCCTATTACTTCATCTAAAGTGTCATAAGGCTTTCCGGAAATAGATAAAAATACATCTCCCGGTCTTAAAAGTGCAAATAATGTTACAGTTAATGCATGTGAGCCAGATACAAATTGTCCTCTAACTAAGCTATCTTCTGTACCAAATATTTGGCTATATATTTTTTCTATGACTTCTCTACCTAAGTCATCATAACCATATCCTGTTGTTTGGTTAAAATGTACCTCTGATAAATTATTATCTTTAAAAGCTTGCAAAACTTTAATAGAATTTACTTCACAAATTTTATCTACTTTTTCTAATTCTTCTTTAACTTCTTTTTCTGAATTATTTACTAATTCAATTATTTCATCTTTTACAAACATAATTTTCTCCGATTAAATTTATATATTTTCATCTCCACAATAGATTGGAAGTCCTACATTAGTGCCTATTTCATAATATTCACCTAAAAAGTTTACATCATTAAAAGAAATTTCATAAGTAGGCTCTTTTATTATTTTTCCAGTAATATCTATTATTCCCCATTTTCCGTCTTTCTTTATACCAGCATAATTTCCTTTTTGCTCTGAAACAAAATCATATTCGCAATTTACAACAATTTTTCCTTCACTATTTTTAAATCCCCATTTATCATTTTGTTTTACTGCATATAAAGCATTTTCTGGGAATAACTCTTTGTAAGTTGTTTCATTTCCATCTAATGTATAATATTTTACATCTGAACTTGATAAAATTTTGACATATTTTTCTTCTTTTATAAATGATGCGTTTTCTAATCCCTCTTGAACTTTTCCTTGACTATTTATTACTAATGTTTTGTTTGTGTCCATTAATGTTGCTTGAAGGCAATTTGCTCCATCTACATTTTGTATTGTATTATATTGTAGTGGTACAACTATTTCTCCATTTGCTTTTATCAATCCTGTTTTTGAGTCATTTGTTGCTATAAATAAATCATCTTTAAAATATTCTAAATATGAATATTCACCTTTTAAAAGAACTTTATCATTTTTATCTACAATGTTATAATTGTTATTATTATCTATTATAATGCTATAATTATCTGAAACTTTTTCTTTACTAGAATTTGTTGTGTTTACTGTATTTCCATTTTTGTCAAATATAACTGTATTTTCACCTTTAAAAGCATTTATATATTCTCCTCCTACAATTATATCGTCATAATCTATTGGAATAACACAATTTCCTTCTAAATCATATACACCAAAAGATGTATTTTTTTGTACTGTTAAAAGAGTATTAGTTCTATCAAAGCTTATACTTCTAAAGTCATTTTCTATTACTTCATCAGAATTTTTCATTAAACCATATTTTCCATTTAAAGATGTTATAAAATAAACATCCTTGCTATTTTCAATTTCAGTAATTCTGCTTATTTCATTATAAACAGTATCTAACATCATTTTTCCATTAGTTTTAGCATATCCATATTTATAACCATCATCTGTTTTTATTCTTAAAATAAAACCTGCATCTTCATATTTCTTTTCTTCACTATAATATCCATCTGAAGTTATATCATCATAAGATGTGTCAATTATCCTTGTTCCTTTTATATTAATTACACCATAATTTTCTTGTTCTTTTATTTTTAAATATCCTTCTTTATAATCAACAGATGAAATGTCTTCATATATAGCATCTGTTATTTTATTTCCTTCAAAATCTATTAATCCATATAAGTTTCCTTCTTGATATTTTAATACACTTTTTTCATAAGGAACTAGACTTGTTATTGCTTTTATTGATATAGCATCAACATTGTTATAATTGTCCCATTTTTGATTATTAGATAAATCAACTACTTTCCAAGTATCACTATTTGCATCAGCTAAGCATATAAATATATCTTTAGTTGGATTTGGAATCTTTATTCCATCATATTGTGGCTCAATTACTACAGTTCCTTCTTTATTTATTACACCATATTTATCATTTTTTTCTAATACATAATACTCTACATCTGCTTTTTCTATTTCTTCTAGCTTAATAGAATATTTTTGATTTCTTCCTACTATAAATCCTGTTACTAATCCTAAAATTAGTATAATTAAAAAAATAGTTATAAGTAATAAATAATTCTTCTTTTTTGGCATAATTTTTCTCCTTTATCAAATATATGCTTAATTATATAGCTAAAACTACCTATATGTCAATTATTTCTTGAGCATATACATACCTTAAATTATTGCTTAAATCTTTAACATACGTAAACAATTTTATACTATTATTATTATTGTTTTCCAAAATAATTTTTAAACTTTCTTTTTCAATTATTTTATTAAAATTTACTTTATATTTTTTTATTTTGTTATTTACAGTATAAATAATTTCATCACCTACTTTTAAATCTTTCAAGTTAGCAAAATAATTCTTAGTTTTTCCATAATTAAATGCAATTAATGCAATATTATCTCCTAATATACTAGTATCTTTAAAATGACCTACATAATCATCAGTTGGAGTTTCTCCATCTATTTCATTTATGTTGGCTTTAAGTCCTAAAGATTTAATTTCTATAGTCCATTTTTCTATTTCTTTAATTTCTTCATCTAAACTATTAGTAATATTAATACTTGAATTATTTATATTGGAAGTTTTGGGATAATTTATAATAGAAATTATGATTAAAAAAATAATAGATGAAATAAAAAATGATAATATGTTTACATTTGACTTTTTAAAATTTATCATATAAACATATTACCATATTTTTACATTGTTTGTAAATAGTTTTTATTATTTTTTTGATTTTTATAATATGTTTGACTATTTTATGTAAATATGTTATAATAGATTCATTGTAACTATAAAATTTTAAGTTTCATTTTTAGGAGGAAACAAAATGAAGAAGCAATCAAAGAAAGACATCAATGACATTGAATTTTCAATGAAGGAAAATGACGGAAAAGAAAACTTAAAGGATAAGAAACCTCAAAGCAAAAAACGGAAACGTAATTCTTTAAGAACATTTTTACTTGTCATTTTATGCATTTGTGCAGTAATAATCACTGTATTGAAATGCAAGAGTTATGTAGAAACGCGGTCTCATGCTAAAGAATTAATGAGTTGGTTATCAAAAGGAGTTCCTACTGAAACATTAGTAGAAGAAAGTGGGACACCATTTGTTACATTTCCAAATTCACTTCTTCCACAATCATCCTTTCCACCAGATGGGAAACATCAAGTACCTAGCGAAATTGTATATTATCCATGTGTCAAAGAAGACAAATTAATATTACATTTTAAATTTGCCTTTAGGTACTATAAATATGTAGACATATTCAATGTAACGTCTCCTAGTGGAAAGAAAATACCAATAGCAACAGATCCATATAACCCTTCTTTCTACTTCATAGAACTTTCAGAAGAAGGTACTTACACAATTAAATATCGTTTTTATAACGACATTTTAGATCCTGAGCATCTTACCACTTATACTTCATTTTATTACTTGAAAGATTAAATAATCTAAAAATTAAGCTTAGAATCAAAAAATGGATGCAAATTTTGCATCCATTTTTTATTATTTCTATAAAACTATTTATTTCCATCTTTTTCTGCCATATAGCAAGCTAAATCTACTAATTTATGAGCATATCCCCACTCATTATCATACCAAGCAACTAATTTAACAAATGTATCTGTTAATTGAATTCCTGCTTTAGCGTCAAATATTGATGTATGCTCATCACTTATGAAGTCTGATGAAACAACGTCATCATCTACATATTCAATAATTCCTTTCATAGAGCCTTCTGCTGCTTCCTTCATTGTTTTGCATATATCTTCATAAGTTGTTGGTGTAGCTAAGTTACAAGTTAAATCAACTACTGAAACATCAAGAGTTGGTACTCTAAATGCCATACCTGTAAGTTTTCCATCTAGTGATGGTATAACTTTTCCAACTGCTTTTGCAGCTCCTGTTGATGATGGTATTATGTTGCCTGATGCAGCTCTACCACCTCTCCAATCTTTTTTAGATGCTCCATCAACTGTTTTTTGTGTTGCAGTTGTTGAGTGAACAGTTGTCATTAATCCATCTACTATTCCATATTTATCATTAATTACTTTAGCTAAAGGTGCTAAACAGTTTGTTGTGCAAGAAGCATTAGAAACAATATTCATTGAAGTATCATATTTATCTTCATTAACTCCCATTACAAACATTGGAGCATCTTTAGATGGTGCGCTAATTACAACTTTTTTTGCTCCTGCATCTAAATGAGCTTGTGCTTTTTCAGTAGTAGTAAATACTCCTGAACATTCAAGTACATAATCTACTCCATCTTGTCCCCATGGAACATTGTGTGGATCCATTTCATTATATACTTTTACTTGTTTTCCATTTACTGTTAATGTATTTTCTTCTCCTTTAACTTCTCCTTTAAATCTTCCATGAATTGTATCATATTTTATCATATATGCCATATAATCAGCTGTTATAAAAGGATCATTTACAGATACAATTTCTACATCTTCCTTTTCTAAAGCAGCTTGAAATGCTAGATTTCCAATTCTTCCAAATCCATTGATTCCTATTTTAATTGACATAATTAATTCCTCCTTAAAGTTTAATTGTCATTTATGACAAATTGATTCTATTACAAAACAAATTACATTTCAAGTAATTTTTAACAATATTTTACTAAATGTAATTTAACTTTTAGCTAAATATATTTTTGTCAAAAAATTCAAAAAAAATACTACCTAATAAAATTAAGTAGTATTTTAATTAGTACTTAAATTAATATTAAATTATAAGTTTACATTTAATTCAGGTATTTCTTGCATTTCTTGCATCTCTGCACTTTGTCTTGGTCTTAAATGAAAACCTTTATCATAGTATATTTCTTGATTCCAAAAATCACTTACTTCATTAAATACCTTTTTTTGGTATGGTGTTAACTCTACAACTATTTCACGGCAAATAAAACTTTTAAAACTTGACCAAGGGCTAACTTTTGCTGGAACTTTTGAATATGCTTTTGTTTCATTTTCTTCCATTTTTGTTTCCTCCTTTGTTACTCTCCAGTATTATATGTTATTAATATACTATATTATTTTAGATTAATCAAGTTAATTTATACATTTTTCTATTACATTTTTATTTCCAATTCGTTACATTTTATTTACATTTGCAGATTAGATAAGTCAAATTTTGGTACATATTCTTCTTCATGCTTTCCTAATTCTTGCATATAGCCGTTTTTCAAATCTAATGAGTAAATATAATTTTCTATTTCTCTATACTCTCTTATTGATAACTTTCTATTTATTAAATCATCATCTTTAGCTTTATATGTTGGAAAATATTGTGCCATTATGCTTACAAATACTTTATCATCAAAATTATCTTTTATCCATTTTAAAATATTTTTTGTATTTTTGATATGATTTGGAAGTATCAAATGCCTAATAATTACACCTTTCTGTATAATACCTCTTTCATCAAATTTTACATTTCCAACTTGATTATACATTTCCTTTATAGCTTTTGTTGCTATGTTAAAATAATCAGGAGCATCTGAATATTTAATTGCAACTTCATCTAAATAATATTTTAAGTCAGGTAAATATACATCTATATATCCATTAAGCATTTTTATTGTATCTATATTTTCATATCCGTTTGAATTATATATTATTGGAATTTTCAACCCATTTTCTTTAGCTATTTTAATACTATCTATAATTTGATATACATACATTGTTGGCGTTACTAAATTAATATTATTTACATTTCTATTTTGTTGCTCTAGCATAATTTGAGCAAGTCTTTCTACTGAAATTTCTTTTCCAACATTTTCTTGACTTATATCGTGATTTTGACAATATATACATTTTAAATTACAGTTGCTAAAGAAAATTGTTCCAGAGCCTTCAGTTCCACTTATGCAAGGTTCTTCAAATTTATGAACTGAAGCTAAAGCTATTTTCATTTTATCACTTGATCTACAATATCCTTTTTGTCCATTTAATCTATTTACTTTGCAATTTCTTGGACATATCATACATTTATCTAACATATTACCTCTATTTTCATAAAAAACTTTTTATATTATAGCACTTTTTTGAAAATTATGATATACTTTTTAAGTGTTTTTATATTGTTACTTAGGAGGTATTTCTAAAAAATGAAATTAGAAAATAGTATTTTTGAAGAAGATTATATAACAGGATTCTCTCAAACTGGGATCCATAATGTTTTGACAAATAAAAGTATTTTATCTTTAATGGAAACAATTGCAGGTGCTCATTCTGGATATGTCAATTATTCTTTTTCAGAATTGGCTAAAGAAAATAAAGCTTGGGTTTTGTTAAATTGGAAATTACAAGTTCTAAAAAGACCTACTGCTGATGAGAAAATAACTATAAAAACTTGGGGAAGATTTAATAATAAACTTTTCACTATTAGAGATTTTAAAATGTTTGATGAAAAGGGCAATTTATGTGCTATAGCAAGTTCTAAATGGTGCTTAATAGATATGCTTAATGGAAAAATTACAAAATTACCAGAAAATATACAAGAAATTTATCATGGATTTAGAGATGAATCTGTATTTAATATAAATGATTTGCCAAAATTATCTATTCCAGAAAAAACGCCTGATAAATGTGATACTTATAAAATTAGAAGATTTGATTTAGATATTAATAAGCATGTTCATAATCTTAATTATTTAGATTATGCTTATGAACTTTTGCCTCAAAATGTTTATGATGATAATGAACTTAATAATGTTGAAATTTCTTATAAAAAAGAAATTAAATATGGTGATACTATAAAATCTTTTTTATATACACAAAATGATATTTACAAAATTGTTATTAAAAGTGAAGATGAATCTACAGTTCATGCAATTATTAAGATATATTAATAATAGAGGGGAAAAATATTCTCCTCTATTATTATTTATTTTCTAAAATTTTTTCAACTTCTTCTTCACTCATTTCTGCAACTTTCGCAATTTGCTCTATTGGCATATTTGCTATTGAATATAAATTAATTATCATCGTCTTTTTTCCCTCTTCAAATCCTTCGTCTTTTAATGATTCTTCATCCATCCTTGCTCTTTCTCTTAAAAAAACTAATCTTTCTAGCTTTTCATCTTCTGTCAGTTCTTTCACTTTTACTATACACTCTTCTATGTCTTTATTTTCCTTCATAATCTCTTTTACCTCCTCTGAGTTTGGATTATTTATGACTAACATCCATTTTGAATTAAATCAATTCTATTACTTCATTACTATTACAGTTTTGTCCTTTTGGAATTGCAATTATTTTAAATTTTGATATATTGTTTCCAAATTTTATTTCTACAATATCTCCAACCTTTATTTCATAACTAGGTTTCACTACTCTTCCATTTACTGATATTCTTCCATTGTCAGCCGCTTCATTTGCAATTGTCCTTCTTTTTATAATTCTTGATACTTTTAAAAATTTATCAATTCTCATTTCTTTATGTTCTCCCTTTCTAATCTTCTATGCTAATTGATTTATTTAAGTAAGTAGAATATATATAAACTTTACTTACCTTTTTATTTAACGCCTTTTCTATTGCTTTCTTATATAATTCTAATTGGAATTTATATCGTTTTATTAATTCATTTTCATCTACATTTTTATCTGTTTTATAATCAACAAGTGTTATATTTCCTTTTTCATCAATATAATACAAATCTATTACACCTTGCATTAAAACATTTTCTTTTGTATCTTTATAAGGAATATTCATATAAAATGGTGTTTCTTTATATATCTCTTTAGCATTTTTTAAATTTACAAATATTTCTGATTTTATATAATTTTCTAATATTGATTTATTTTTTTCTAAAGTTTCTTTTTCTTCTTTTGAAATTTTTAAATCTTCTATTAATTTATTTACGTCATCATTTGATGCATCTATTTTTTGCAATGCTAAATGAATTAATGTTCCTAATTTTGCTCCTTTAATTTCTTTTGAATTTTCTTCTGTATCAAATTCTTTTAGCTTTATACTTTCTAATATTTCTGTCTCATTTTCTTTTAAATTTTGTTCTTTTAATGCTGTAACTGAAGTTTTACTTGGAGCTTCTACTAGATCATTATAATCATATTTCCAATTTAATAATTCATCTATTTTTTTATATTTTTCATCATCAATTTTTATATTACTTAAATCTATGCTATTAGATATTTTTTCTTTTGGCTCATATTTACCCAAAGTTGACCTATCTATTATTTCCATCTTTAAGTTTACTTCAGGGTTATACAAATACACTAATTCTATCCAGTCTAAATATCTTATATATTTTTGTGTAAGTTTTGGACTTATTTTCTTAACTTTATCAGATTTATATTTTTCTATCTCTATTTTTTTATTTTCTAGACTTTTTTCTATTTCCTTGTCTGCTCCAATTATTATTAATTTATCTTTTGCTCTAGTAAGTGCAACATATAGTACTCTCATATCTTCTGATATTGCTTCATTTTTAGCTTTTAATTTTATTGCCTCTTTACTTAATGTTGAATATTCATTTTCTTTATTTATAAAATTTACTCCAAATCCTAATTCTTGATCAAGTATAATTTTTTCTTTTATATCTTGAAGATTGATTTTTTTATCTACACCACATAAAAATACTACTGGAAATTCCAATCCTTTACTTTTATGTATGCTCATTAATCTTACTACATCTTCATTTTCTCCAATTGTTTTTGCTTCTGCTAAACTTGATTTTGATGCTACTTTTTCTATAAATGTAATGAAATTGAATAATCCTTTAAAACTAATTTTTTCATAGTCTTTTGCTTTTTCAAATAATTTTTTCAAATTTGCTTGTCTAAGTTTTCCATTTGGCATTAGCCTTACATAATGATAATAGCCAGTATCAGAATATATTTCCCATATAAGTTCATCTAAAGGAAGTACTCTTTCTGCTCTTTTTAGCTCTTCTAATACTCTTAAAAAATTCTTTACCTTTTCTGTATCTGTCTTTACTAAAGCTTTATAAAATGGTACATTTTCTTCATTTAATCTAATTTGGACAAGTTCATTTTCTGTAAATCCAAATATTGGCGACCTTAATACTGCAACTAAAGGAATATCTTGAAGTGGATTATCTATTATTTTTAAAAATGACAATATAGTATTTATTTCTATTGATTCTAAAAATTCTGATGCTGTATCTGAAAATACTGGAATTCCTTGTTCTATCAACTCTTTTTCATATATTGGAGCTTCCATTGATGTACTTCTCAAAAGTATTGCTATATCTTTATATTTTATTCCTTGTTCAAGCAGTTCTTTAATTTTCTTTGCAACTAATCTTGCTTCTAATACTGATTTTTCTAAAACTTCCTCTTCATCATCTGTTTCTTTGTTATTCTCTACATTGCTATCTTCTATATCATCACTCTTTTTTTCTATAGTTTCTATTACACATAATTCTGGCACACAATCTATTTTTGGTGTTTCAAAACTTCCTGAAAAATTTAAATATTCTTCTTCTGTATAGTCCATTTCTCCTAAAGTTTTACTCATTATATTTTCAAATATATGATTTGTTAAATCTAGTATTTCTTTTCTACTTCTATAATTATTATATAATTGAATTTTTGTATCTTCTTTAACACAAGTTTCATCATCAGCTTTTTTATATTTTGAATATTTATCTAAAAATAAATCTGGTCTTGCTTGTCTAAATCTATATATGCTTTGCTTTACATCTCCAACCATAAATATATTTTTTCCATTAGATACACTTTTTAAAATGCTTTCTTGCACTAGATTAGAGTCTTGATATTCATCAATTAATACTTCCTCAAAATCATATTTGTTCGCAATATTAGTTTTTGTTCCATCTTCATTTACTAATAATTTTAATGCTAAATGTTCTATATCAGAAAAGTCAATTATATTTTTTTCTAACTTTCTTTTTGTAAATTCTTTTTCAAATTCTAAAACTAATTCTTTTAATGATACAAGTATTGGATACATACTTTTAATGTCTTCTATTGCATCTTTAGAGCTACAAGTAACTAAACCTTTTAATTCTTTATTAAATATACTTTTTGCATCATCTCTTGCTTTTTTAGCTCTATCTTTTAATTCTTTTGAGGCTTCCTCCATCTTCTGTTTTCTTGACCATTCTTCAAATTTTTTTGAGCTAACACCTGAATAAAGATTGTCCCATACGTCAAAATTTATTTTCTCTATCTCGTCATAATCTTGCACAACTTGTGTATAACAATCCACTATTTCTACATTATTTTCAACAATTTTTCTTGCTTTTTCAAGGTTAATTAATATATCTTTTTTCAATTCTTTTGCTTTTTCAATTATTAATTTACCCCAAATTGTTTTAGCAAAATTTTCTTCTTTTACATTAAACATTTCTACTTTTTCGTCTAGCCATTTTTCTGGAAATGGAACACATCTTGAAAACTCATATATGTTCAAAATAATCCCTTTTAATGGATCATCACTTTTGTATGATGTATATAAATCTAACAAATTTAAAAATTTTTCATCTTGATTTTCATACTTTTCTTCAAATATATCTTCAATTACTTCTTGTTTCATTATTTGAATTTCAGCTGTATCTGCAACTCTAAAATTAGCTGATATTCCTAATTCAAAAAAGTTATTTCTAATGACATCTAAGCAAAATGAGTGTATGGTACTAATATGCGCTCTATTTAAAAGAAGAATTTGTTTTTGCAAATAAGTATCATTTGGGTTTTCATCAATTTTTTTATAAATTGCATCTAATAATCTTTGTTTCATCTCACTTGCTGCTGCATTTGTAAAAGTTACAACTAAAAGTTTATCAATATCTATTTTTTTATTTACAACTTTATTAATTATTCTTTCAACTAAAACTGTTGTTTTTCCAGAACCAGCTGATGCAGATACAAGTAAATTAGAACCTGATTTTTCAATTGCTTGTTTTTGTTCTTTCGACCAATCCATTTTGCTTTTTTCTCCTCATTTTTTCTTAGTATATATTACTTTTTTAAGTATTTCAATAATATTATTTTAAAAATTGGGCAAAATACAATAAATTAATTTTTTTGGAGGTAATTATGGATAAAAATAAAACTCTCAAAAATAGCTCTGAAAATATCGCTGTGGATACAAAAGAGCGTGAGAAGGAAAGCGATTTATCTGACAATATCGGTAGTTCTAGAAAACCTGAGTATGATGATGAATCTTCAGATAGTAAGAACTCTAATGACTATAATAACTCAGTTTTTGACTTTGATAATTTCAATCTTAATTTAATTATACTAGATGAAGTAAGCAAAATTGCTCACATGGGTATGAACAGCATTTCTTTTTTAATAAATAGAATTTATGATACAGAAATTAAAAAAATGCTTGTTGCAATATATTCTCAATATTCAAATATTTTGCTTCAAGTAAATCAATATTTTGAAAAATATGGAGAAGTTCCATCTAACATATCAATTCATGATAAAATGATGAGCCTTTATGGTATAAGATTAAATTTAAGAAGAGATAGGTCAACTTCTCATGTTGCAGAAATGATGATTCAAGGAACTTTAATGGGCGTTATCGAAGTTCAAAAAATATTAAATGCTAATTTAGACATTGATAAAGATGTAACTGATTTATTAAAAAGATTTAATAAATTTCAAAGAGAAAATATTGATAAATTAAATGCTTATCTATAATAAAAGCTTGATTTTCACCACAAATTATCGTGTAATGATAAAAAGAGGTGATAATATCTTATAAAAATTTGACAAATACAAATAATTAAATTATAATAAGTATAGGAAATGGATAAACCACAATATGGTTTGCCGAAAGAAAGTTTTAAAAAACCATTCCTCGTTCAAAGCAGAATGGTTTTTTATTTTTAATTTCATTTAATTTTCAAAAATAGCTCCTTCTGTTATTTTATTTCCATTTAAGAAACTTTTGCTATCCATTTTTTTGCTATTTTCTCCTTGTATTTCTAAAACTTCAATTATTCCGTCTCCTGTTTTTACAAGTAAGCCTTTTTTATTATCTGCTACAATAATTTTTCCATTTTGCAAACTTTCTTCTACTGGCATATTTTCTACAGTTTGCACTTTCCAGATTTTTATTTTCTTTCCATCTAAGAACGTATATGCTCCCATAATTGGATTTAATCCTCTTACAAGATTTTTTATTTCTATTGCACTTTTATTCCAATCAATTAAAGCCATTTCTTTATCAAGCATTGGTGCTAAAGTAAAGTCATTTCCTTGTTTTTCTGCACCTATTTTTATTTTTAATTCTTGCTTAATTTCTTCTTTTGACTTACTTTCTATACTTTTTGAGATTTCTTCTATTTTGTTTACAGTTTGAGTTAATAATTCTCCTCCTATATCTGATAATCTACTCCAAAGCTCTCCTGTTGTTTCATCATCACCAATTTGTACTTTTTCTTTTAGTATCATATCTCCAGTATCCATACCCTCATCCATAAACATTGTTGTTATTCCTGTTTCTTTATCACCATTTAAAACTGCCCATTGTATTGGGGCTGCTCCTCTATACTTTGGCAAAAGTGAGCCATGAACATTTATTGCTCCATACATTGGTATATCTAAAACTTCTTTTGGCAAAATTTTTCCATAAGCTACAACACAAAGTAAATCTGGATTTAACGATTTTATTTCATTAATAAATTCTTCATTATTTCTTACTTTAATTGGCTGAAAAAGTTTTAAATTTTTTTCTAAAGCAAATTCTTTAACTGGTGATGCTACATTTTTCATCCCTCTACCTTTTGGTTTATCTGGATTTGTAACAACTCCTACAATTTCATTTTTTGTATTATATAAAGCCTCTAATGATTTTAATGCAAAATCAGGCGTTCCCATAAAAACAATTCTCACTTTTAATCTCTCCTACCCTATTTATATAGCTATTCTTTTTCATCTTTTTGTGAATTTTCTACATACTCAAGAGTTCCCGGTTCCATTATATCTACAAAAAGAATTCCATCTAAATGGTCTATTTCATGACATAATGCTTCTGCTAAAAGTCCTTTACCTTTTACTGTTATAGGCTTTCCATATTCATCTAATGCTTTTACTGTAACTTCACTTGGTCTTACAACTTTTGCAAATTTATTTGGAAAACTTAAACAACCTTCTTGACACTCTTCTTTTCCTTTTGTTTTAACAATTTCCGGATTTATCAATTTTAGTGATGGAGTTCCATCATAATTAACATCTATTATAACAATCCTCTTTAGTACACCTACTTGAACAGCAGAAATTCCTACACCATTTGCATCATGCATTGTCTCATCCATATCATTAATTAGTTCTCTTATTTTATCATCAATTACTTCAACTACTCTAGATTTTTTTCTTAGAATTTCATCACCTTCTAGTCTTATTTGTCTTAATGCCATTTTTTCCTCCTTTTAAGTAGATTTATTTCTTCTTATTTTATAACATATTATTTGGATTTAGCCTAACAGATACTCTTGAAGTAAATGTCTTCATTTTATAAAATTCATTTAAGCAATCATTTAATAAATTATTTATTCTATCATCATATTTGCATTTAATTAATATTCTCATTCTGTACCTATCTTTAATTTTATCAATTGGAGAAGGTACTGGACTATAAAGTAAAAGTCCAAATTTTTCATCTATAACTCTTTTCTTTAAATATTGATGAATAGATTTTGCTACTTTTTGTAATTCTCTAACATCTTTTGCAGAAATATCAATTAATATTATATCGCAAAATGGTGGATATTTCAACTGTTTTCTAATGTCTATTTCAGTATCATAAAATAAATTATAATCTTGAGACTTAGAAAACTCTATTGCATAATTGTCTGGATTGTATGTTTGTATAATAACTTTTCCTTCATCTTTTTCTCTACCTGCTCTTCCGAGCAACTTGCGTTAGTATTTGAAATGTTTTTTCTCCTGCTCTAAAATCTTCTATATTTAAACTGCTATCTGCTGTAATTACCCCAACTAAAGTTACATTTGGAAAATGATGGCCTTTTACCACCATCTGTGTACCAATTAAAATATCTATATTTTCATTTTTAAATTTATTTAAAATTTCTTCGTGAGAGTTCTTTTTTGAAACTGTATCAATATCCATTCTAATGGTACTTGCAGTTGGAAATAAAGTTTTAATCTCATCTTCCAGTTTTTGAGTTCCAGCTCCAAAATATCTTATATTTTCACTTTTACATTCTGGACAAATTTTTACTTCATCTTGCTCATATCCACAATAATGACATTTTAATTTATGCTGATATTTGTGATATGTTAAAGTAATATCACATCTTTTGCACTTAACAGTATATCCACAATCTCTACACATTACAAATGTAGAAAACCCTCTTCTGTTCAAATATAAAATTGTTTGTTTTTTATTTTTTAAATTTTTTTCAATTTCTTCTTTAAGTTTTCTGCTTATCATTGATTTATTTCCGGAAGATAATTCTTCTCTTAAATCAACTACCTCAACATTAGGGAGATTTGAATTATTGGCTCTTTTAGTTAGCGTTAATAATTTATATTCTCCAGTTTGTGTTTTATAAAATGTATTCATATCTGGAGTTGCACTTCCTAGCACTAATGGAATATTTTTGCGTTCTGCTAAAAATTCAGCAATCTCTCTTGCATCATATCTAGGAGACATTTCAGAGCTATATGAATCATCATGTTCCTCATCAATTATTATCAAGCCTAAATCAGTAGCAGGACAAAAAATTGCCGACCTTGCTCCAATTATTATTTTTGCTTTTCCATCTTTAATTCTATTCCACTCATCATATCTTTCCCCTATTGATAGTTTACTATGCAAAACTGCAATTTGTTCCTCTCCAAATCTAGATATAAATCTATCAACTGTTTGAGGAGTAAGAGAAATTTCAGGTACTAGCATTATGCTACTTTTATTTTCCTTAAGCATATCTTCTATTAATCTCAAATAAACTTCCGTTTTTCCTGAACCAGTTATTCCATAAAGCAAATATTTCCCACTATTTTTAATAGAATTATATGCAATATTTTGTTCCTCAGTTAAATCTAAATCCACAGTTTTAACAGTAGTTTTGTGTAAAAATGGATTTCTTTCAACTTTGACTTTACTCATTTCTAAATAACCATTTTTAATAAGAGTTTTTACAATACTACTTGATGCATCTGTAAAAAGTTCTATATCTTGCATAGTTGCATTTCCATTGTTCATTATAAATTCTAATACATTTTTTTGCTTTTCTGATTTTATTTTTCCGCTTTGTATGCTTGAAATAATTTCATCAGCATCTTTGGCAATACTAATAAAATTTACTTCTTTTTCTTTTACTCTATTTAAAATATTTTTACTTGTTCTGCCTGGTGGTAGCATTAGTTTTAAACATTCTGAAATATTGCAAAAATATCTATGAGACATAAATTTAGAAAGCTCAATATAATCATTTGCTATTTGTTCTTCTTGAATTCCTGCAATTTGTTTTACTTTAAAATCTGATTTTTCTTTGATTCCAACAACTATTCCTTCTTCTAACTCTTTCTTTCTTGCAAAAGGCACAAAAACTCTTGTCCCAACATTTACATCAAGATTTGTTGGGATTTCATAATCAAATACTTTATTTAAAGTTTTTACACTAGAATTTATAATTACTTCTGCTATCATTATTGTACCTTTTCAAATTATTTATTTTTACAAGCTTTAACAACATTTTCCATAAGCATTGCTACAGTCATAGGACCTACTCCTCCTGGAACTGGAGTGATAAATGATGCTTTTTCAGATATTTCTTCAAAGTCTACATCTCCACATAGCTTGCCTTCGTCATTTCTGTTCATCCCTACATCAATGACAACTGCACCTTCTTTTATCATATCAGCTTTTATAACATTTCTTTTTCCAACAGCTGCAATTACTACATCAGCATCTTTTAATTCTTCTTTTAAATCTTTAGTTCTTGAGTGGCAAATTGTAACTGTTGCATTTTTAGAAAGTAAACATTGTGCCATTGGCTTTCCAACAATGTTACTTCTGCCAACTATAACTGCCTTTTTGCCCTCTAAATTTATATTGTATTTTTCAAACATTTTCATAATACCATAAGGAGTACAAGGTATAAAACCATCTTCACCTATGCAAAGTTTTCCAACATTATAAGGATTAAAACCATCAACATCTTTTTCTGGTCTAATTTTTTCAAATGCCTCTTCTATATTAAGACCTTTAGGTATTGGACTTTGAAGTAATATACCATCTATTTCTTTATCTTGATTTAATTTATCTATCAAGTCTAATAATTCCTTTTGAGTTGTTGTACTTGGAAGTAAAAACTCTTCAAATTCAATTCCAACTTCATCACAAGCTTTGCTTTTATTTCTTACATATACTTTTGAAGCTTCATCATCACCACATAATATTACTGCAAGTTTAGGTGATAAATTTTCTTTTTCTACTATTTCTTTTAAATTTAATCTTATCTCTTTTGCTAATTCTTTTCCATTTATTATTTCAGCCATTTTAAAATCCTTTCTCGTTTCACTTTATAAAGCATACATAGAAATGAAAGCCTTGAAACTAGACTCCTTTTATTTTTTCATTTTGATTTTATCATAATGAATATGTAAAATCAATGTTTAATTGCACGCAAAACTTTCATTGACTATATCCCTGTAATATGATATTATTCAGTAAAATTCGATATTATTTTTAAGAGAGGATTTAATTTATGGAAAGAGTAAGTAAAATAAATTACTACTTAGATATTGCAGAAACAGTTGCTGAAAGAAGTACATGTTTAAGAAAATCTTATGGATGTATTATTGTAAAAAACGATGAAATAATAGCTACTGGTTATAGTGGTGCTCCACGTGGTAGAAAAAATTGCATTGATTTAGGTTACTGTGTAAAGAAAAAATTATTTCCTGAAATCCATCACGGAGGCTATGATGCTTGTAGAAGTGTCCACGCTGAACAAAATGCTATGCTTAGTGCATCAAGAAATGAGATGATCGGTTCTTCACTTTTTTTAGTTGGAATTAGACGAGATTCTAATGAATATGAAGAAGGCTCTAGCCCTTGTCAAATGTGTAGAAAATTAATAATAAACGCTGGCATAGAAAATGTATATGCTAGAATTAATAAAAATGAGTTTGTTCAATTTGTTGTTAATGATTGGATTGAGCAAGATGATTTATTAGATGGAAAAATGACATATTAATTAATTATTAAAAAATACAAAATTTTGCTAAAAATGTTGAATTAAAAAATTTACTATGTTATAATTTTATTATGATTAAAATTTTTAGATATTTTTCGTACTTTTTGTAAATAATAATTATAAATATCTAAATATAAAAGGAGAAAAAAATGAAAAAATATTTTAAAATTACGTCTTTATTAATAATTTTACTTTTAATATCAAGCGTATGTTTTGCTGCAAACCCTGTTGCTAAAGGTGATGCAACTATGTCTTTAGTAAAAGACGACAAAGTTACAACAACTTTTGGAAAATATGGTGAATTTGAGAAAAAAATGGTACAAATTGATACAACAAATAAAACAATTGATATCAGCTTAACTGCAAGAAATAACGAACAACTTGCTGAAGATAAAGCTGGAGAAGTTGTATTATTAGTTGATACATCAAACAGTATGTCAACAAACAAAGTTAGCGTAAATGGCGAAGAAATGTCTAGAAAAGATTTAGTATTAGATGCAACTGAAGCATTAATTGAAAAATTACTAAATAGCAATAAAGATATAAAAATTGGTGTAGTTGAATTTGCTACTAGTACAGATCCTGCACAAGAAGGAACTGAGGATGATGCTAAAATAGTTACAGAAAGCTTAACTAATGATAAAGATGTTCTTGCAAGTGCAATTTCTTCTGTAAGAGAAGATGTATTAGGACCAAGAACTGATGTTGAAATCGGATTAGAAAAAGCTGAAGAATTATTAGCTACATCTACTAATACTGAATCAAATAAATATATAGTAGTATTAACAGACGCTGTACCAAATACAGCAAGAGGAGTTACAATAGATTTTTATACAGAATCATCTGCTGATCCAACAAAAAATAAATTAATAAGCTTACAAGAAAAAGGAATAAATGTAATATCTATGTTAATAAATATTTCTGAAAGAGAAATTAATTTAACAGGCAGAGATGAAAATGCTACATTTAAAACATATAAAGATGTTGCAAATTATGTATTTGGAACAGAAACATCTCCTACAGCAGGACCAGTATATTATATTAATGATAATGAAGTTATAGATACTGTTACAACTCAAATTTATAATGACTTAACTGTAATTGATGAATATGTTCTTACAGACATAGTTATAAAAGATTATTTTCCTAAAAATATTATAGAAAACTTTGATTTTGCATATTTAACAAAACCTGAAATCGGAAATGTAACTGCAGAAGTTGATAAAAATGATAATTCAATTACTTGGACAATTTCAGAACTAAAACCTGGTGAAGAAGCAACATTTACTTATAGATTATCTTTAAAAGAAACTTTCGCAAGTGATATAGTTGGAGTTAACTTACCTACTAACGAAAATATCACAATAGATTATAAAGAAAATGGAACACCTGGAGATCAAATAAGAGATAATAGATGCCCTGTCGTAATTTTAGATGTTCCTGCTAAAAAGGAAATTCCTCAAACTGGATCAAATACAACAATAATATCTGGAAGTTTAATTGCTATAGCTATTTTGATTTCATCAATTAGTTTTGTAAATTATAAAAGAAATAATTTAAAATAAAATATAATTTAAAAGCATCTTGAAAAAGATGCTTTTTTATTTCGACCATGTTTTATTCTATCGCATATAATCGTGGACACGAAATCAAAAATTTCGACCACGGTTTAAATTTATTTATTTTGGACATACTAAGTAAAAAACATTTTGAAAGGATATTTTAGTATGTCTTATTGGACTGAAAATTTTAAAAATAGTAATAAATTTGAATCAATTAAAAATGATATTAAAACTGATGTATGTATTATTGGGGCTGGCCTTACAGGCTTAACTACTGGATATTATTTATCTCAGAAAGGCCTAAAAGTTACAATTGTAGAACAAAATAAAATATGTTCTAAAACTAGTGGTTGTACTACTGGTAAAATTACAAGTCAACATGGATTATTTTATGATTATTTAGCCAAAAGTTATGGTCTAAACTATGCTAGAGATTACTTAGAAGCAAATGAACTTGCAATTAAAAATATAAAAGATATTGTAGACAATGAAAAAATAAAGTGTGATTTAATAAAAACATCATCTTATGTTTTTTGTGATAGAAAAAGTGATATGAAGCTTTTTACTCAAGAAATTGGTACTTTAAATGAAATAAAAAGTGAAATAAATAATCAAGATACAAACTATAAAAATAAATTTAAATTAAATGGTATTTCACTTGATTGTAAGTTTAAAAAAAATTTAAATATTCCTGTTAAAAACTTTGGAGGAATTGAATTTAAAAATCAAGCAATGTTTAATCCTAGAAAGTACTCTTTTGGACTTATAAAAAGTATATTAAATAATGATGGAACAATATATGAAAATAGTTTAGTAACAAATATAAAGTATAAAAATAGTCTTTATGAAGTTACTGCTAATGGAAATAAAATATATTCAAAATATGTGGTTCTGGCTACCCACTTCCCTATTAAAAACTTTCCTGGTATGTATTTTCTTAAAATGTATCAAGATATATCGTATGTTATTGCAGTTAAAACTAAGTCTGATACTTTTGATGGATATTATATTAACGAATCTTCCCCAGATATATCTTTTAGAAAAGTTTATGAAAAAGATGGAGAAAATGTAATTCTTATTTCAGGAAATGGTCATAAAGTTGGAAGAACTAATACAGATAAAGATTCTTATAAGTTTTTAGAAAATGTGGCTAAAAAACTTTTAGGTGAATATGAAATTATATCAAAATGGAGTACACAAGATTGCATAAGCCTTGATAAACTTCCATACATTGGAAATTTTTCTAAAATACTTCCTAATATCTATGTTGCAACAGGATTTAAAAAATGGGGTATGACTTTATCAAATATAGCAAGTCAAATCATTTCAGATAAAATTTTAGGTATTAGTAATAAATATGAATATCTATTTTCCCCTTCTCGTTTACAAATATTTAAAAACTCTAAAGCATTTAAAGAGCAGATGAAGGAAACAATATATTCTATAGGTATTAATAAGTTAAAACTTCCAGATGAAACAATAAAGGATATAAAAAAGGATAGTGGGAAAATAATTTTATATAAAGGTAAAAAAGTTGGAGTTTATAAGGATAAACAAGGTTTTTGTTATATTGTAAAGCCTATATGTACTCATTTAAAATGTGAACTGCAATTTAACCAAAATGATAGAACATGGGATTGCCCTTGTCATGGATCTAGATTTAATTATACAGGTGAAATGATAAATAATCCGGCTATAAATAATCTAAATTGTTTAAAAAATCTCTAGAAAGGTAGAAATTTACCAAAAAAGGTGTTATAATAGGAATATCATTATATTTTTTATAATGTAAAATATAATCTATTAGGAGGATTTAGACTTGAAATTAACATCTGATAGTGAAACATTGGCTGAAAATAAAGTTCTAATTTTATATGTTTTAAATAATATAAATAAGCCTATTACAAGTGATGCTTTATATAATTTAATTACTTCATCTATTGAATTAAATTATTTTTATTTTCAACAATTTCTTTTAGATTTAATAGATGTAAAATATATAGTTCGTTATAAAAAAGATACCCAAGATGTTTATGAAATAACAGAAGCCGGAAAAAATACATTAGATTTAACATTAGATATTTTACCCGGAATAAAAAAATTAAAAATAGATACAAATTTTAAAAACAATATGGATATAATAGAAAATCAAGAATCTATTGTAGCAGAATATACTCCAAAAAGTGAGCAAGAATATGAAATTGACTGCAAAATAATTGAAAATAGTGAAACAATATTTGAAATAAAAACTCTTGCATATTCAAGAGAACAAGCTCAAAAAATAGTTGATAATTGGAAAAGAAATGCTTCTAAAATTTATCCTGAAATTATTAATATTATAACTAATTCAAAACAAGAAGATTAAATTTTAACCTTCTTGTTTTAAGTTTATATTATCATCATTGTTGTTGTCATCTAATTTTTCTGTATTCTCATCTTCTTTTAAATCATCAATTACAATTTGTCTATTGCTATCTAATTTGTATTTTGGTAAATCAGGTAAATCCTTTAAAGAATTTAATCCAAACATTTTCAAAAATTCATTTGTAATCTTATATGTCATTGGCTTTCCTGGAAGGTCTGCTTTACCTGATGGTTCAATCAAATTATATTCAAGCAATCTATACATGGTACCACTTGAATCAACACCCCTAATCATTTCAATATCAGCTTTTGTACTTCTTGGATTGTATGCTAATATAGCTAATACTTCTAAAGATGCTTGAGAAAGTGTTGGTGTTAATCTTTTGTCAAATGCAGGATATAAATATTCGTAATACTCTTTTTTAGATGCTAATTGATATCCATCCTCTACTCTAACAATTTCTAAACCACGTTCTTCTTTTTTATAATCTTCTTGTAATTCTGAAATATATTTTATAATATCATCAGAACTAAGTTCTAAAATAGTCATTAGCTCTTTAATTTTAACAATTCTACCAGTTGAAAATAATATTGCCTCTATTATTCCTTTTATTTTATTGCCTTCCATTTTACTTACACCTTTATCTCTAATAAATATAAATTATATATTTGATTATATTTATTTAAATAAAGTCTGTCAATATTTTTTACTTTTAAATTTTATTTTGCTGAATTCTTCCCTATATTATGCTATTTTTTAATATAGTAATTTTTATTAGACTAACTTATTGAACAAGTATAACCTGCTGTTTTAGAACAACTAAGTGTTTTGCCGCATTTCATACCTGCGGCACAGTTAGGACAATGATTTCCCATATACCTTCCACATTTATTGCACGTAGCAACTCGACCGTAATTGCCACATTGAACGCATTGATTTCCCGCTAGTGCACCAAAGCTTATTGTCCCAGGACATGTTCCTGTACAAACTCCACTAACATGCGTATGGCTTGATAAAGTTGCTAGTTTACAAGCAGTATTTCCTGCTTCATCTTTAATCCAAAAACATGTTGTTGATGTTACTGGATTTTCTATCGTTGTAGTTTTTGCATTTACAGTAGTCCAATTACTTGGTTGTGTACTTTTATTTGCACTCCAGCCATAAGATAAGTTGCTTACTGTGTCTGTTCCTTTTCCTGTCAATTTCACATTTGTTGCACCATTTACTGCTCCTGTTAATTCTACTGTTGGGACTGATGTGTCTCTTTTTACTATTTTTTGTACTGACCAACTTCCTTTATTTCCTGCTTCATCTACTGCTCTTATATATATATTTGTTGTTCCATCTGTATTTATCAAATATCCTGATGTTTTTGCTGATATATTATCTTTTGCATTTGCTGAATATTCATAACTTGCAATTCCACTTCCACCATTATCTGTTGCTGTAAAAGATACTTTGACATTTTGATTTGTCCATGTTCCACTTGTATAATTTGTTTTACTACTATTATCCAAATTTAGTGTTACTGTTGGTACGTTTGGATTTTGTTTATCTATTTTTGTTACTTCTGCTGTTGCCCATGATTCACCTTCTGCATATTGTCCTGTACTATCTACTAATCTTGCATATACTTTTCCATTTTTCTCTAATTCTTGACTTACTTCATCTTTCCAATTTGTTGTATCTATACTTGTTTGTATTTTATAGCCTGATGTTGTTTTGGCTGTTACTGTTACATTTTTATTTGTCCAATCTTTTGGTAAGCCTTCAAATGTTATATTTCCGCTTTCTTTCGCTGATATCATAGCTTTTGTACTTACTTTTATCTCTGCTGGTGCACTCATTTCATTTCCTACTTTATCTTTTGCTTTTACTTTTATCGTATATGGCTTACTTTGGGTTAATTTCTCAAATGTGTATTTTCCTTCTTCTTTATATTCGCTCCAATTTTCTCCGTCTATGCTAAAGCTATAGCCTGCTATTCCACTTGTCGCATATTCTTCTGTTATTTCATGGTCTTCTGCTTTTGCTGTTACTGTTATTGTATTTGTTGTTGCACTTCCACTTGGTGTAAATGTTTTTGGCTCTAATTTATCTATGTTTTTAACATTTCCTGTTGCTTCTTTTGTTACATCTCCCATTATTCCTTCTAGTCTTGCTACTATACTACAATTCTTCTCTATCTCTACTTCTCCATTATATTCCTTCCATTTATTACTTTCTCCCTCTTCTACGCCTTTTTCTCCTTTTGTCTTATAATATAATTTGGCTCCTTCTATATTTGTATTTTTTGTTATTGTTACTTTTACATTTTCTTTGGTTAATTTTGTTTCAGAATAATCAAAGCTTATTTCTCCTTTTTGCAGTTCTACTTCTTTACTTGCTCTTTGGCCTAAATACTCTGTTCCATCTGCTCCTACTTTATATACTTCTTCATCTACTA
>CANQCW010000006.1 GCA_947591055.1 uncultured Clostridia bacterium
AGTTTTATAATTATGTAATCTCCTATAAGAAACATTTAAGGAGTTAATATAGAGTAACTATTAACAATGCAAAATAAAAGTCAATTGACAAGGAGGATATGACTATGAGTAAAACAATTGTTATGTTTGATGATAAAGACAGAGAAATAAATATGTCTTTATACGATTTTATTGATGAGCAATATCGGAAAGCAATTCCAATAATTGTATGTCATGTAACGGAAAAAGAATTTGACACTATGAAAAGACAGATAAAGTTTGGAGCTTTATACGAAAGATTACCAAGAGTTAAAGTTGAAGACTTGGGATATAATAAATTCCGTTATGTACTGGTATATGATAAACTTGAAAATAATCTATTAGTATCTGATTATGATAACCCTAAAAAAATAGGAAGTTACAGAATAGATACTGATGGTATACACTATGATGAAAATGGTTATCAACTTACTAATCATCCTGACCCTCTACATTTTTTTTCATGTAATATTAAAGTGTATACCACAGAGACTTATGAAGACATTATTGCTCATTATGAATCAATGCAGACAAAAGATGTATTAATTCAGCAAAAAACGAGAGAACTCATTGAGTTAATTGGCCATCACTGCAGAACGTGTAACACAGTATGTACTGGTGGATTAGGAGATAATAACAATTGCTCAAAATGGTCGCATATTATAAGTTAAAATATTTTTAACTCACTATGAAAAGAGAGATAATTCTCTCTTTTTATAGTGTAAATTTACTTTAAACTTGCTATAATATAATTTCCAAATCAAACGAACCCCATGGATTTGCTATCCATCTCCAACTATTGCATGGACAATACATTGTAAGTGGCCCATAATTTTTTTCGTATATATCAACATACTTTTTTAAGTCCCTAGTATACTCATTATGAAGTTTTAGTGCTTTTTCATCTTCTACATGAGTATCTAAATATAATGTTAAATCATTTACAGCAAAAGCATAAGATTGAATCATATTCATTAATTCTGCTTTTGATAGATTATTTTCTTCATTATTTATGACACAATTATAAGGCATTTGGACATCTCCCTTCATTATAAGTTGCATTTCTTAAATATTCTATCTCAGCCATCCCTTGACCTGGTTCATAAGGGCTAACTAGTTCTGGATAAAGTGAGCCCATTTTCAATGCTACATTTGGCTTAAATGTAGTATTTATATATTGAATTGGAACATAGCTTTGACCATACATATAGTTTTCAGGAAATACTGATGGATCATTAAATCCACAAGAACATTTGTCGTCCATATTGTCATTTTGATTATTAATTGTAATTACTTGATTTTGATTATTACATTTACAAGTATTACAACTTCTACATCTATACATCGTTTTCCTCCTTTTTTGTTATACTATATTTTATGGTAACTTTTATTTATTTGTTACTAAAAAACATTTGCAAACATATCATTTTCAAAAATAAATATAAAAGTTATTTTTTAGTACACAAAAAAACTAAGATTTCTATACTTTAAAAAATCTTAGTTTCTTTATTGTAACCTATCTTATATTTTAATTATTCCACCTATTGTTTGATTTATTGGACATTTATTAATTGGTACTATTTTATCTCCACCAGATATAACTATTACATCTCCTTTTTCAAGGATTTCTTGTTCTTTTAATTTTTCTATTCCATCTTCTATTGTTTTATTTATTGTTTCTCTTGCTTCAATATATACTGGTGTTACGTTCCATGTTAATGCTAATTGATTAAATGTTTTTCTATTATCTGTAATTGCTAGAATTGGACATTCTGCTCCTAATCCTGACAAATATCTTGCTGAATTTCCTGTATGTGTATAGCATACAATTGCTGCTGCTTCCATATTTTTTGCTGTTATACAGTTAGCATAAGCAACATGTTCTTCTAATGAATTTAATTCAACATTTTCGTTCATTTCAAATCTTTTCCAATATCCTATATCTGGCTCTACTCTTTTTGCTATTTTATCCATTGTTTTTACACACTCTACTGGATATTCACCCATTGCGCATTCTCCTGAAAGCATTATTGCACTTGTTCTATCATAAATTGCATTTGCAACATCACTTGCTTCTGCTCTTGTAGGAAGTGGTTCGTGTGTCATTGATTCTAGCATTTGTGTTGCTGTTATTGATTCTCTACTTAATTTATTACATGATTTTATAATTCTTTTTTGCAATATAGGTGGTTCTGTAAAGTCAGTTTCTGTAGCTAAGTCTCCACGTGCTATCATTTGTGCATCTGCTACTTCTACAATTTCTTCTAAGTTTTGAACTCCTTCTATATTTTCAATTTTTGTAATTATTTTTATGTCTTTTCCACCATTTTCATCTAAAACTTTTCTAACCTGTGCTACATCATCTTTATTTCTTGCAAATGACATTGCAACAAAGTCATAATCATGTGCACATGCTGTTTTTAAATCTTCTATATCTTTTTCTTTTAATGCTGGTAATTTTACTGCTGTTCCTGGTAAATTAACTGTTTTTCTACTTCCTAAACCATTTCCATGAACTACTGTACATACTATATCTTTATCTTGAATTTCATCTACTACTAATTCAATTGAGCCATCATCTATTAAAACTTTTGAACCTGGCACTACATCTTTATACAATTCTTTATATGATATTGATACTCTTTCTTTATTTCCTACAATGTCTTCATTTACAAATGTAAATTTTTGTCCATCTTCTAATTGTATTTTTTCATTTCCAGTTTCTAGCATCCCTGTTCTTATTTCTGGTCCTTGCATATCAAGAAGTAATGCTATTGGTATATCCATTTCTTTTCTTATTCTTAAGACTTCTTCTGTCTTTTCTTTTTGTTCTTCCCAACTACCATGTGAATAATTTATTCTTGTCGCATTTAATCCTGCTTCAAATAATTCCTTTAATCTATGCTCACTTGCTGGTCCAATTGTTCCTACTATTTTAGTCTTTCTTAATACTTTTTTCATTTTTATTGTCCTCCATTTATTTTTTTACGCGTTAGTTATTATAACATTATATTATACTAATTTCAACAATTTTAGTCACTATTTATTAAAAAAACGGAACAAAGATTTTCTATGCAATATAAAGTTGCTTTAAAAATCTAAGTTCCGTATAATCCTCCTCGACACTTAATTTTTTAGGAGCTATATTTTTAATCACTAATCCATTTTATTAGATTTAAATTTGGCCAATCTAATAACATTTCATTTTTAGGAATTGCTCTGAAGGTATATCCATAATCTCCACCTGATTTTAATTCTATTTTAGCAGTATATTTATATTTATTTTCTTCTCTGTCTTTTTCAAGTTCCATTGTTTTTATTTGTACGTCTTCTACTACTCCGTCATCTGTTATTTTTCCATAATATACTTGCATTTCTACATTTTCTATTTTTATTAAATCATTTGGAAGTTCTACATAACACTCAACATTTATTGGATTTCCTGAATCTATTGTTACATCATTATAATTTGAAATGCTTTGTGTTATTTTTAGATTTTTCCATTGTTTAGATACTTTATTTTTCCACTCTTCATATTCTATAACATTATTTAAATCTTTAAAATATTTATTTCCTAAATTACACAATGGAATATATAGTTTTTGCAAATAGTCTTGTAACATCCTTGCTGTACTAAATCTTCCAGCATTAGATACTATACAATTCTTCATAATATCAAGCCATTTATCTGAATAGCCTTTTTCATTTTTTGCATAGTATAATGGTATAATTTTATTTTCTAAAGTATAATACAAGCTTTTTGCATCTTCTTCATCTTGTTCTTCATTACTTTGATATTCTGCATTTGTACCTATTGCCCAACCGTTTTTTTGGTCATATCCTTCTGCCCACCATCCATCTAGAACGCTAAAGTTTATTACACCATTTATTGCTGCTTTTTGTCCACTTGTTCCTGATGCTTCTAGTGGTCTTCTTGGATTATTTAGCCATACATCAACACCTGATATTAAATATCTTGACATCCCTATATTATAATTTTCTAAAACAAATACTTTTCCTTTAAATTGTGGTTTTAAAGATAATTCGTGTATGTATTTTATAAGTTCTTGACCTTCTGTATCTTGTGGATGTGCTTTTCCTGCAAATATTATTTGAACAGGCATATTCTTTTCATTAAATATCTTTGTTATTCTTTCTAAATCTCTAAATATTAATGTCGCTCTTTTATATGTTGCAAATCTTCTTGCAAATCCTATTGTTAAAATATTTGGATCAAGTCCTCCTACTATTTTGTCTATTTCTTCATAAGAATAATTTGCTTTTCTTAATCTATTTGTAGTAGATTCTTTAACTATCTTTAATACTTTTTCTTTTCTAGACATATGGATTTCCCAAAGTTTATCATTTGGAATTTTATATATATCTTTCCATACTTCATCATCTTGTATATTGTCTTGCCAATATGGTCTTAAATATTCATTATACAAATCTTTTATTGTTGGTGCAAGCCACGAACAAGTGTGAACTCCATTTGTTACATAGTCAATTGGTGTTTCATTTGATGGAATTGTAGGCCAAACATCTGAAAATAACTCTCTTGATACTGCACCGTGAAGTTTACTTACTCCATTTTTTCTTCCCGCTATTTTTAATGCTAAAATTCCCATATTAAATGTACTTTTTTCTTTATCGTTTGGTTTCATACCTAGCTCTAAGAATTTTTCTTTTGAAATTCCAAGCTTAGTCCAAAATTTATCAAAATATTTTAAAACTAATTCTATTGGGAATATATCATTTCCTGCTGGAACTGGTGTATGTGTTGTAAATACAGTTTTAGCAGTTACTATATCTTTTGCTAAGTCAAAAGATATTTCTTTTGTTTTTATAATATTTTTTATTAACTCTAAAGTTAAAAATGCTGAGTGTCCTTCGTTCATATGATAAACTGAAGGATTATATCCTAATTTTTCAAGCAAGCTTACTCCTGCCATACCTAGGCACATTTCTTGCTGAATTCTTCTTTCTTGGTCTCCACCATAAAGAGTTGTTGTTATATCTCTATATTCCTCAACATTTTCATCAAAGTCTGAATCTAATAAATATAAATTAACTCTTCCAACTTCTACCTTCCAAGCTTTAAGTGAAAGTTTCTTTAATGGCATTTTTAAAGTAATGATTAAGTCATCACCATTTTTATCTTTTACAGGTTTTAATGGCAAATAGCTTAAATCAATATCTTTATATACTGTTTTTTGTTTTCCTTGTCCATCTATCTCTTGATGGAAATAACCTTTCTTATACAAAAGACCAACTGCAACTAATGGTATTCCCATATCACTTGCAGATTTTAAGTGGTCTCCTGACAAAATTCCTAATCCACCTGCATACATTGGCATTGTTTCATCTAATCCATATTCTGCTGAAAAATATGCAATTAAATCATCTTTGTTTTCAGGATATTTTTTACTAAAATATGTTGATTTTGAATCCATATAATTTTCAAAATCATTTACTATTTTGTCATATTCTTTTAAAAACACATCATCTTTAGATGCTTTTTCAAGCTTATCTTGTGATACTAATTTTAAAAATTTTATAGGACTTTTTTCACATTTTTCCCATAAATCTATATCTAAATTTTTAAATAACCTTAGAAACTCTGTATTCCATGACCACCACATATTATTTGATATATCATACAATTTTCCTATTCTCTTTGGAAGCTGTGATTTTACTGTTATTTTGTTAAATATATATGCCATTTTTTTCCTCCTTAGTAACTTAAAAAATTTTATCTTTCCGTGTTTATATTTTCTTTTAATATTATCCCTTAACCAAAGTTTTTTGTCAATGACTTTTAGAAAAAACTATATACATCTTAATGAATTTATAATTGCAATTATTGTAACTCCAACATCTGCAAATACTGCCATCCACATATTAGTTATTCCGGTTAAAACTTAAAATAAGTATTAATATTTTTATTAAAATTGAAAATACAATATTTTCTTTAGCTATTCTTATTGTTTTTTTAGAAATTTTTATTGCATCTATTATCTTACTTGGTTTATCGTTCATTATTACTACATCTGATGCTTCTATTGCTGAATCAGAACCTAATGCTCCCATTGCAACTCCAACATCTGCTCTAGCTAAAGCTGGACTATCATTTATTCCATCACCTACATAAGCTATTTCCCCTAATTTATTGATTTTATTATATTTTAATAATTCTTCTAACCTTTTTATTTTTTCATCTGGAAGTAAGTTAGAATATACTTTATCTACTTTTAACTTTCTTGCTATTTTTTCAGCTATTTCTTTTTTATCTCCTGTAAGAATAACTGTTTTTTTGATTCCTAATTTTTTTAAATCTTCTATTAGTTTAAAGCTATCCTGTTTTATTGTATCTGCTATAACCATTTTTCCAGCATATTTACCATCAATTGCAACAAATAAGCTTGCATTTTCATTATCTATACTTATATTTTCTTGCTCCATTAGTTTCAAATTTCCCACTAGAACATTTTTATTATCTATTTTACATTTTATTCCTTTACCTGAAATTTCTTCTAAATTTGTTATTCTATCGATTTGAATCTTTTTAGTATATAATTTTTTTACAGAATTAGCTATTGGATGATTAGAAAAATGTTCTGCCATTGCACAATATTCTATTAATTCATCTTTAGAAATATTATTTGGCACAATTTCTTGTACTTCAAAAATTCCTTTTGTTAAAGTTCCTGTTTTATCAAACACTACTGTATCTAAGTTTGCTAAAATATCCATATAACTACTTGCTTTTATTAAAATACCTTTTTTAGATGCTCCTCCTATTCCACTAAAAAAGCTTAGTGGAACTGATATTACAAGTGCGCAAGGACATGATATTACTAAAAATGTTAAGGCTTTATATATACAGTCATAAATTGATAATGTTTTTGTAAAAATTCCATATAAAAATATTCCAATTGCTAGAATTATTACTATTGGTGTATAGATTTTAGAAAATTTCGTAATAAAGTTTTCTGAACTTGATTTATTTTCCGTTGCGCTTTGTACTAGTTCTAATATTTTTGATACAGTAGATTCTCCATATAATTTTGTTACTTTTATAATAATTATTCCACTTAAATTAATACATCCACTTAAGACTTCATCTGTTTTTTCTACTTCTTTAGGCATACTTTCTCCAGTTAAAGCTGATGTATCAATTGAAGATTTTCCATCTACTATAACACCATCTAAAGGAATTTTTTCTCCGGGTTTTACAACTATTAAATCTCCTACTTTTACTTCTTTTGGATTTACCTTTTCTATCTTTTCATCTTCTAATTTTAAATTAGCATAATCTGGTCTTATATTCATTAAATCAATAATAGATTTTTTTGATTTTTCTTCTCCTAGCTCTTCAAATATTTCTCCTATATTATAAAGTATCATAACTGCAACTGCTTCTGGAAATTCTTTTATTGCCAATGCTCCTATTGTTGCAATTGTCATAAGCAAGTTTTCATTGAAGAAATCTTTTTTCAATATTTTTTCTATTGCTTCTTTTATTACTCCGAAACCTACTATTAAATAGCTTATTAAAAATAATATAGGTTTTACCCATAGCATTTCTGTTTTAATAAATAGTGCAATCAAGCATATTAATAGACTAATTATTATTTTTATAATCTTATTTTTCATAAAGAAACTATTCCCTTCCATTAAAATTTTATTCATTTATTGTATGAATTACAGCTTTTTCTAAAATCTCTTTCACACAGCTATCTGCTAAAGAGTAATAAACTATCTTTCCTTCTCTTCTTGATTTTACTAGATTTGCCTCTTTTAATGAACTTAATTGATGTGATATTGCAGATTTTGTAACCTTCGTAATTACTGCTAAATCACAGACACACATTTCATTTATATCTAATGCCCACAACATTTTAACTTTTGTTGGATCACTAAACATTTTATAAAATAATGCTAAATTTTCTATTTTTTTATCACTTGGTAATTGCTTTTTTACAGTTTCTACAACTTCCTCGTGAATAATTGTATTTTCACACATATCTAATTTCTTTTCCATAAAAATCCTTTCTTTTAGGCTTAATTCTTTCAATCTAAATTTTTAATATATAATATGTAAATAATTGAGTAAATGTTCAACTGTAAATTATTATAGTTGAATATTTATTCAACTGTCAAGAGTTTATAAAAAAAAGCAGAAAAATTTTTCTGTTACTTTTTTGAAGTAACTTCATTTCCTGCTTTTTTATTTTTATCACAATTAAAATGCCTAAGCTTTATAGTATCCGTGTTCCATAAATTTTCGACATCAATTTATATTCCCATTATGCTATATCCACTATCTGCATATATTACTTGACCTGTAATTGCATCTGACATTGAGCTTAATAAAAATGTTGCAACATCTCCTATTTGTTCTATCGTAACATTTCTATGAAGTGGTGCTTTTTCTTCTACAACTGTAAGAATACTTCCAAAATCTTTTATCCCTTTTGCTGATAATGTTTTAATTGGACCACTTGATATTGCATTTACTTTTATTCCATCTTTTCCAAGATTTTCTGCTAAATATCTTACACTTGACTCTAATGCTGCTTTGGCAACTCCCATTACATTATACCCTGGAAGAACTTTACTTGAGCCATGATATGTTAATGTTACTAAACTTGCATTTTCATTTAAACAATCTAACTCTTTTGCTATTCTTGATACTAATACAAATGAATATGCACTAACATCTACTGCGTGAGAATATCCTTCCTTAGATGTTTGAATAAAATCATTATGTAAATCATCTGTGTTAGCATGTGCAATAGCATGTACTATACCATCTAATTTTCCATTTTCTTCTTTTATTTGTTCAAATAATTTTCTTACTGTTTCATCTTCTGATGCTTCATCACATACATAAGCTTTTGCACCTTTAAAGTCTTTTATTAGTTCTTCTATTTTAGGTCTATTATCTTCTCCCATAAATGTTACTATAATTTTAGCACCATTTTCGTATGCTGATTTTGCTATTCCATAGGCTATAGACCACTTATTTCTTAATCCCATAATTAGTATTTTCTTATCACTTAAAATCATATTTCCCCCTAAATGTTATTCATACTTTTTAAATTCACCAATTTTTCTAAATTTTTGGTATCTTTGTTCTATTAAATCCTCTTTACTTAAAGCCTTTAAATTTTTAATTTCTTTTAATATTTCCTTTTTTAAATTCAAAGCTATTTTTTCAAATTCTCCATCTTCTTTAATAATTTTATCAACTATTTTAAAATCATACAAATCTTTTGCTGTTAGTTTCATCTTTTCAGCTGCCTCTTTGGCTTTAGTGCTATCCTTCCACAATATACTTGCATAGCCTTCTGGAGAAAGTATAGAGTATATTGCATTTTCAAGCATAAAAATTTTGTTTCCAACACTTATTGCAAGCGCTCCACCACTTGAGCCCTCTCCTATTACTACTGTAATAATTGGTACTCCAATTTTTGACATTTCAAACATTGATTTAGCAATAGCTTCACCGTTGACCTCTTTGTTCAGCTCCTATTCCAGGATATGCTCCTTTAGTATCAACAAATGTTATTATAGGTCTATTAAATTTATCTGCCTGTTTCATTAGCCTTATTGCTTTTCTATAACTTTCTGGGTTAGGCATCCCAAAGTTTCTTTTTATATTTTCTTTAGTATTTCTTCCTTTTTGCTCTGCAATTATAGTAAAATTTTGATTTCCTATTCTTGCTAGTCCACATATTGTTGCAGGGTCATCTCTAAATAGCCTGTCTCCGTGAAGTTCAATAAATTCATCAAATATTTTTTCAATATAATCTAATGATGTTTTTCTATTTGCATTTCTAGCAATTTCTACTCTTTCCCAAGCTGTAATTTTCTTACCTGTTTTTGATGAACTTTGAGCTTTATTAGATTTCAAAATTTCTTTTTCACTCATTATTTTTTCCTCCATATCCATTAAGAATAAGAAGTCTTGATATAATTTCTTTCATTTCTGTTCTTTGAACAATTCTATCAACAAATCCATTTTCAAGCATAAATTCAGCCGTTTGGAAGCCTTCTGGTAGCTTTTCACCAATGGTTTGTTCTATTACTCTTTGACCTGCAAATCCTATCATTGCTCCTGGTTCTGCTAAAATAATATCTCCAAGTGATGCAAAAGATGCTGTAACTCCTCCATAAGTAGGATCTGTAAGTACAGATATATAAAGGTTTCCAGACTTATCTAGTTTAGATAAAGCCTCTGTTACTTTTGCCATTTGCATAAGAGATATAATTCCTTCTTGCATTCTTGCACCACCAGAGCAAGCAAATATTATTATTGGAAGATTCATCTCAGTCGCTTTTTCAATAGAATAAGTTAATTTTTCACCAACAACACTTCCCATACTTGCCATAAAAAAGTTGCTATCCATTACACATAAAACAACTTTTATATTGTTTATAGTACATATTCCACATTTAACGGCTTCATCTAATTTTGTCTTTTCTCTTTCACTTTTTAATTTTTCATCATATTCATTTAATTTAAGTGGATTAACTGTATCTATTTTTAAATCAAATTCCTTGAAAGATTTACTATCTGCTATTTGTTCAATTCTACTTGCACTTGAAATTCTAAAATAATGATTGCAATATGGACAAATACCATAATTATCTTTTAAAACATCTTTATAAATTATTTCCTTACATTTATCACATTTAACCCATTTATCTTTTGGTATATCTACCTTATTTTTTCTTTTAATAGGATAATTATTTTCTCTCTTTTTTATTTTATCAACAATCATTATATTAACCCTTTACTAATTTAACATTTCTTTTTCAATAAAAGATGTATCATAAGTTCCTCTAATAAATGAAAGATTTTTTAATATGCTAAGTAAAAAATCTACATTTGTATCAACGCCTTCTATTACAAGTTCTTCTAAAGCTCTTTTCATTTTAGCTATTGCTTCATTTCTATTTGCACCATGAGCAATAATTTTTGCTATCATAGAGTCATAATCAGGAGGAATTACATAGCCTTCATAAATTGCTGTATCAACTCTAATTCCATTACCACCTGGAAGATTAAGACCTGTTATTTTACCTGGACTTGGTCTAAAATTCTTTGATGGATTTTCTGCATTTATCCTGCACTCTATTGAATGACCTTTAATTTCTACTTTATTTTGTCTAAACCTTAACTCTTCTCCTGCTGCAATTCTAATTTGTTCTTTTATTAAGTCAATTCCTGTATTTTCTTCTGTTACTGGATGTTCAACTTGTATTCTAGTATTCATTTCCATAAAATAAAAATCTTTGTTTTCATCAACTAAAAACTCTATTGTTCCAGCATTTGTGTACCCAGATGCCTTTACAGCTTTTACTGCTGCCTCACCTAATTTACTTCTTAATTTGCTATCAATGACAGAAGATGGCGCTTCTTCCAGTATTTTTTGATGTTTTCTTTGAATAGTACAATCTCTTTCTCCTAAATATACAGCATTTCCATATTCATCAGCTAAAATTTGAACTTCTATATGTCTTGGATTTTTTATATATTTTTCAATGTATATCTCATCATCAGAAAATGACACTTTAGCCTCTTGCTTTACTAATCTGTAATTATCTTCTAACTCCTCTTTGCTTTCAACTATTCTTATGCCTTTACCTCCACCACCACTTGAGGCTTTAAGCATAATAGGAAAACCTATCTTTTCTGCAACTTTTAAACACTCATCATAACTTTTTATACTTCCATCTGAACCAGGAATTACAGGAATCCCTGCTTTTTTCATCATCTCTTTGCTGTTTGCTTTGTTTCCCATTAAATCAATGACTTTGTAAGATGGACCTATAAACTTGATGTTAGATTCTTCACACATTTTTGCAAAACTACTATTTTCTGATAAAAAACCAAAACCTGGATGGATGCTATCTGCACCTGTTATATTAGCCGCTTCAAGTATATTTTTTATATTCAAATAACTTTTAGTAGATTTAGCAGGTCCTATACAAATTGCTTCATCAGCCAAACGAGTATGCATAGAATCTTTATCCACCTCTGAATAAACAGCTACTGTTTTAATATTCATTTCTTTACAAGCTCTAATTATTCTTACTGCTATCTCTCCACGATTTGCAATTAGTATTTTGTTCATTTTCATATCCTTTCTTAGTTACACAACTGCAAATGTTAGCTCTCCTTTAGCAGCTAATGCTCCATCTACAGTTGCAATTGCCTCTCCTATACCAATAGGACCTTTTCTTTTTATAATTTTTACTTCTAACTTTAATCTATCTCCTGGTACAACCATCTTTTTAAATTTCATTTTATCTATTCCACCAAATAAAGCATTTTTCCCCTTGTTTTCTTCCATAGATAATATAGCAACAGCTCCTGCTTGAGCTAAGCTTTCTGTGATTAATACTCCCGGCATTATTGGGTTTCCTGGAAAATGACCTTTAAAATACCACTCATCAGCACTTACATTTTTATAAGCAATAGCACTTTCACCAGGAACAAAACTCTCAACCTCATCTATCATTAAAAAAGGCTCTCTTTGTGGAATTATACTTTTAATTTCATCTTTATTAAGCATTTGTTTTCCTTTCTTATTATTTAGAATTACAAATATTATAATTCTTTGTTGCTTGTTGTCGCAACGCAACCTAAAGGTTGCTGCTCCAATCGCCCTCGCTAGCTCGGTTGGTCGCTACGCGCTACGGCAGAATTATAATATTGGTAATCTTTATAATAATATTATTAAATAATTCTAAACAATGGCATCCCATATTCTACAGGTTCACCATCTTTTACATATATTTCTGCAACTTTTCCATCAAATTCTGATTCAATTTCGTTCATTAATTTCATAGCTTCTATAATGCACAAAACGTTTCCTTTTTTTACTTCTGTTCCTACTTCAACATAAGGAGCACTTGTTGGAGATGGCTTAATATAAAATGTTCCTACCATTGGTGCTTTTACTATGTTTCCTTCAACTTTTTTTGTTTCAGCTTTTTTTTCTTTTTCTACTGTTTCATTTATTACTTCAGTTGTAATAGCTTTTTCTACAACAGTATTTTCTTTTTTCTCCATTTTAATTTTTACACCATCTGGAAATTCAATATCAATTGAACTTAATTTTGAATTTCCCATATCATCCATTAATTGTTTTATTTTTTCATATTCCATATTTACTCCTCCTTTTTATAGAATTTTATAAAACTACTAATCTTTATATTTCTTTATTATTATGCTTGCATTATGTCCTCCAAATCCTAATGAATTAGACATTACATAGCTTAAATCTTTTTTTATATTTTTATTTGGAACAACATTTAAATCACATTCTTCATCTTTTACTTTATAATTGATTGTAGCTGGTACTAATGAATTTTCTATAGCTTTTACACACACTATTGCTTCAACTGCTCCTGCTGCTCCTAAAAGATGTCCCATATTACTTTTAGTTGAACTTACTAAAAGATTTTCCTTTACTGTATCTGAGCATCCTTCATCTTCTAAAACTTTCTTTATTGCTTTTGTTTCAGTTGAATCATTTAATGATGTTGATGTTCCGTGAGCATTTATATAATCTATATCTTTCATCTGAATTTTTGCATCTTCTAAGGCTCTTTTCATAGCTCTTGCTGCACCTTCTCCAGTAGGGTCTGGAGAAGTTATATGATATGCATCTGATGTTGCACCATATCCTACTACTTCTGCATATATTTTAGCATTTCTTTTAAGTGCGTGTTCTAAATCTTCAAGAACTATTACACCTGCACCTTCTCCAAAGACAAATCCTGCTCTTTCTTTATCAAATGGAATAGATGCTCTTGTCTTATCTTGTGATGTTGATAGTGCTTTCATATTTTCAAACCCTGCAACTCCCATTTCACATATTGAAGCTTCTGTTCCTCCTGCAAATATAACATCTTCATATCCATTTTTTATTGTTCTATATGCTTCTCCTATTGAGTGTGTTGATGAACTACATGCTGATACAATTGAAATAGATTCTCCTTTTAGCCCTAAATCTATTGCAACATTTCCTGCTGGCATATTTGCAATTGCAAGTGGTACAAACATTGGAGATACTCTTTTATTTCCCTTTTCAAAATTTACCTCACATTGTTCTTGTGTTGTATCAAGTCCACCAATTCCTGAACTTACAAATATTCCGATTTTATTAAAATCTGTATTTTCTTTAGTAATCTTGCTATCTTTCATTGCTTCTTTAGCTGCAACCATTGCAAATTTTGATACTCTATTTAATTTTCTTATTTGTTTTGCATCAAAATATTTTTCTTCATCAAAATTCTTTACTTCTGCATCTAATTTAGTTTTAAAATTAGTTGTATCTATTAATGTTATATTATCTATTCCACATTTATTTTCTTCAATGCCTTTCCAAAGTTCTTCGACATCATTTCCAATTGGAGTTATTGCTCCAAGTCCTGTAATTACAACTCTTCTTTCCATTTTTTATTAGTTAAAAAACTAATCTCCTTTCATTTTTATTTTAGTCCATATAATAATCAAATATTTCTACAACGATATTTACATTAACATTCCCCCGTCTATATGTATTACTTGACCAGTTATGTATTTGCTATCTTCTGATGCTAAAAATTTAACAACATTTGCAACATCTTCTGTTGTTCCAAATTTTCTTAAAGGGATTTGTTCTAAAATATTTTCTTTGACAGAATCACTTAATACTTCTGTCATTTTTGTTTGTATAAAGCCTGGTGCAACTGCATTAACTAATATATTTCTACTAGCAAGTTCTTTAGCTATACTTTTTGTAAATCCTATTATTCCTGCCTTTGAAGCTGCATAATTACTTTGACCAGCATTTCCTGCTATTCCAACTACTGAAGCTAAATTTATTATTCTTCCACTTTTTGCTTTAATCATATAACTTGAGGCACATTTTGTCAAATTAAAAGTACCTACAAGGTTGACATCTATAACATCTCTAAAGTCTTTTTCCTTCATCCTTAATAATAGCATATCTTTTGTAATTCCTGCATTATTTACTAATACATCAATTTTTCCATAAGTATCTATTATTTCTTTAATCATATTTTCACAGTCTTCAAAGCTTGTTACATCACCTTTAACTGCTGTACATTTTATATTTTGATTTTCATTTTCAACTTCTTTTATTACTTCATTATAATTGTCTTCTTCTGTCATATAATTAATAACAACATCAAATCCTTCTTTTGCAAGATTTTTAGCAATTTGCTTTCCTATTCCTCTTGTACTTCCTGTTATAAAAGCTACTTTATTCATCTTTTTTCCTCCTAATTACTGTTTTGTTATATTTTTTATAGCACTCACTAATCTTTTTAAAACTATAATATTTTAACTTTTATTATGTTAAACTTTTGATATTTTGAATTGTTTCTTCAAAACTTTTTTTATCATTAATTGTAAATGTTTTTACATCTGAGTTTGTTCTTCTTACAAATGATGTTAATGACTTTCCTGGTCCTATTTCTACAAATGTATCAATTCCATCATCTAACATAGTCTGAATAGTATCTGTAAATCTTACTGGATTTACAATATGCTCTGATAATATTTCTGGCATATCATCATCTTTCTGATATTTTTTTCCATCAATATTTTTTATAACATCTGTTTCAAAATCTCCAAACTTATATTTTTTTAGTTCTTGTTTTAATTTAATAGAAGCATCTTTTAATAAACTTGTATGAAATGGTCCTGATGTTTTTAGTTCAATTACCTTTCTAGCTCCTAATTCTTTAGCGAAACTGCAAGCTTCAAGTACCGCTGTTTCTTCTCCTGATATAACAATTTGTGTTTTGCAATTATAGTTTGCTAAATCAACAAATCCATTTTCTACTTTTTGACAGGCCATTTTTACTTTTTCTTCATCAAGCCCTATAATTGCTGACATTTTCCATTTTCCTTTAGGTGATAATTCTTCCATTATCTTTCCTCTAACTGCAATTGCTTTTACACCATCTTCAAATGATAATTTTTTGCTATATATTAATGCTGTATATTCTCCTAAGCTTAGACCTGCTGATTCTTCTGCTTTTATTCCTTGTTTTTTTAATAATTCTAAAATCGCTAAACTCATTGTTAATATGCAAATCTGCGTATATCTTGTCTGATTTAATTTTTCGTTTTCTTTTTCATCAAAAGTTATTTTGCTTACATCTATTCCTGTTAAAGATTCTACTTCATCATATACTTTTTTATATTCTGGAAAAGCATCATATAAATCTTTTCCCATATCTGTTGCTTGAGAACCCTGACCCGGAAATAAAAATGCTATTTTCATTTTAAATTCCTTTCTCGTTTCACTCATAAGGCACTTAGAAATGAAAGCCTTGAGCTTCTTTTAAACTATTTTCTCTCTTTCTAGATATTTTTCAAATCTATTGCAAAACTCTGTAATTATTCTTATGTTATCAACTTTTATTTTATATTGATTATAAACTGATGTTGCTATATCTTTAATATCATCTTCAAAATCTTTTTTATTTGTATTTATACCAATTCCTATTACTAAATCTTTTACATTTTCTCCATTAAGCCTTGTTTCTGTAAGTATTCCGCCTATCTTTTTATTATTTATAATTAAGTCATTTGGACTTTTAATATCTATTTTTACATTATAAAAATCATAAAAAATATCCACTAATAATTTTGCTATATCTTTTGTTATAGTTTTCAAATTTTCTAGTTTGCAATCTGGAAAAAGACATAGTGAAAATGCTATACTTCCTTTTTGAGATGTATGCCATGTTCTTCCGTGTGTACCAATAGCTTGAGTTTGTATATCTGCAATTATTATAGTTCCATTTTTTATTTTTTCTACTACAATTCTTCTCCAAATTTCTTTTTGTGTTGAATCTATTTTTCTATAATAAAAAATTTCACTTCCCAATACTTTAGTAACAAGATTGTTAAATTTTATTTTTTTCAAACTTCTTCTCCAACTTTTTATAAAACTGTTTTTAGTTCTTCTTGCCTTTTTATTTTAGATGTAGTAGTTTTAATCAAAGGTTTTTCTGTTAAAATTATTTTCTTGATTGCTTTATAAGATGGCATTTCTTTGTTTATTTCTTTTATCTTTGAATTTAATGCGTTAAATATTTCTTCATCTGTTTCAACTTTGTATGCTTCTTTCATAATCTGTCTGTCAAAAACTATCTTAACATTTATTCTTATGTCATCATCATTATTCTTATTTGCTTTTCCAAAGATAAATGATTCTTTTACACCTTCAATTCTGTTAATCAAGCCCTCCATTTCTTCTGGGAAAATATTTTTTCCATTTTTTAATACTATTACGCTTTTCCTTCTTCCACAAATAAATATGTATCCATCTTTATCAATTTTTGCTAAATCTCCAGTATAAAACCAGCCATCTTTCAATGCTTCATTTGTTGCTTCTTCATTTTCAAAATAGCCTATCATAATACTTGGTCCTTTTACCACAAGCTCGCCTATTCCTTCACTATTTACATCCTCTAATTTTGCTTTAATATGTGGAAGAGGCTTACCAATAGAACCAACTCTAAAGTTTTCATTTGTTTCAACACCTATAACTGGAGATGTTTCTGTCAAGCCATATCCTTGACATAAATTTAAACCAAAGTTTCTAAAAAATTCTTCAACTTTTGGAGATAAGCTTGCTGCTCCACTTATTAATAGTTTTATATGTCCACCAAAGAAATCATGAATCTCTTTAAAAGCTTTTTTCTTTTGCTCCATTGATTTATCTTTGTATTTTTCTACTAAAGCATTTATTTCATCAAGTCTTCCTTCTTTTTCAAATTGTTTTATCATATTTTTGTAAATATTCTCATAAATTGCTGGAACACAAGACATAAACGTAATTTTGTATTCTCTTAAATTATCTGGTATATGTCTTATTCCATCACAAAATGATGTTTGACAACCACTATATAATGAGTATAAAAATCCAACTGTACACTCAAATACGTGATGAAGTGGTAAAAACGAAAGTATCCTATCGCTAGAATCAATATCTAGTACAGATGCTATATCCATTAAATTAGAACATAAATTTTTGTGTGATAAAGCTACAACTTTTGATTTTGAAGTTGTTCCTGATGTAAATAACATTATGTTCATTGCTTTTGGATTAATTTTTGCATCTAAAAATTTTCTATTTCCTAATTTTATCAGTTTCCTTCCATTTTCTATTAACTCAAGCTCAGAATAAACACCTTCTTTGTGTTGCTTTAAATCCATAGAAATTAATCTTTTTAGTTTTCCTGTTCCACGTCTTATAATTCTGCTAAGTTCTTCTTCATAGCTTTTTGAACAGAAAATTGCCTCTACTCCAGAACGTTCAATTAAACTCTCTAATTCATTTTCTGGAAGAGCTTTATCTAATGGAACAACTATACCTGTTCCACAAGCTATTGCTAAATAAGCTATTTCCCACTCATATCTATTTTCACCAATTACAGCAATTCTTTTATTTTTTAATCCCATTTCTATTAATGATGTGCCTAAAGCATTTATCATTTCTCTAACTTCTTTATGAGAAATTGTTAAATACTTTTTATTTTCATCATTTATACTTGATAATCTAATTTTATATGCTGGTTTATTTCCATAGATTTTGCCTGTTTTTTCAAGCATATCTTTTAAATCTCTTATCTCTATACTTTCCATAAAATACCTCTTTTGAATTATTTGTAAATATCTTATATTAAAATATAAAATATTGCAATATCTAGCCTTTAGCATTTTTTGTTTTTTACATTTTATCACAAAAAAATATATTAATAATTAGACTGGCAGGTCAGTATAAAAAAAACAAATTAATCATTTTATTTGATTTGTATAACAAAACATGTTATAATTATAAAGTAACTTACAAACATTATATTCATAATGGAGGTATTTTTATGGATGATAAATACATAAAAATCTTTGTACATCGGGATTTATTTCATAACAACTATCGAAACTTATTTTCAAGTTGGCTTATGTTAAATATTCCGAAGAATCATTCAATCTTTGATACTGAAGGGCTTGATGATATTAAGATTACTCCACCAACGCCTTCAATGGAAGAAAGCAGTTTGGCGGACCAGCATATGGTAGCCCAAAAAGTTTTAGACGGCTATCTTTATGCAAGTCTTGAAACAATAAAAACTCTTTTAAGGTATTAAAGAAAAAATACGTCAAACAAAAATCTCCCAAAATTATTTATTAATAATCTTGGGAGATTTTTATACTCTAGTAAAGTCATTGTTTATAACGATGAACTTAACATAGAGGAGAATCTAACATACTATTCATCAAATATTTCATTAAATTCTTTTTCATTAATTTTTTCTTTTTCTAATAATCTTTCTGCAACTGTATCAAGTTTATCTCTATGAAGCATAAGCATCTCTTGTGCACTTTTATATGCTTTATCTAATATTGTTCTTACTTCTTTGCCTATTTCATCTTCTAAATTATTTCCTAATAGTTGCATTTGATATGGATCTTTTTCTAAGTTCATTGACATTGGTCCAACATTTTCACTCATACCATATACTGTAACCATGTCTCTTGCAATTTTCATTGCTACTTCTAAATCATTACTTGCACCTGTTGATATATCATTTAAAGCAATTTTTTCTGCTGCTCTACCTCCAAGCAAAGATATTAACTTTTCTTCCATTTCAGTCTTTGAAATGTAGAATTTATCTTCATTTGTCTTATACATTGTATATCCACCAGCAAATCCTCTTGGTATGATTGATACTTCTTTTACATTGTCTTGAGTCTCTAAATATCTGCTTACTACAGCATGTCCTGCTTCGTGATATGCTGTTAATTTTTTATCTTTTTCAGATATAAATTTATCTTTCTTCTCTAGTCCTACTGTAACCTTCTTAACAGCTTCTTCAATATCATCATTATTTATTTCTTCATGTTTTTTACTTGCTGCAAGAATTGCTGCTTCATTTAAGATATTTTCCAATTCTGCTCCACTAAATCCTGCTGTATCTTCTGCAATAGATTTTAAATTAACATCTTTTGATACTTTCTTATTTTTACTATGAATCTTCAAAATTTCTTCTCTATCTGTTATATCTGGAAGTCCTATTGTTATAGTTCTATCAAATCTTCCTGGTCTTAATAAAGCTTCATCTAACATTTCTGGTCTATTAGTTGCTGCTATAACAATTACAGAGCCATCTGTTTCAAAACCATCCATTTCAACTAGCAATTGATTTAATGTTTGATTATTTTCAGTATCTGCTCCACTATTGCTTGATCTTCTTGCTCCTATTGCGTCTATTTCATCAATAAACACAATACATGGTGAAACTTTTTGTGCTTTTTCAAATAATTTTCTTACTCTTGATGCTCCTAGTCCTGCAAACATTTCTATAAATTCTGAACCACTTATTGATATAAAAGGTACTCCAGCTTCTCCTGCAATTGCTTTTGCTATTAATGTTTTACCTGTTCCCGGTTTTCCACATAAAAGCACTCCTTTTGGAACTCTAGCTCCCATCTTTGCATACTTTTTAGGCTCTTTTAAGAAATCTACTATTTCTATCATTTCTGCTTTTTCTTCTTTTAATCCTGCTACATTTTTAAATGTTATTTTATCAACAGAAACACTTGGATCATATACTTTTCCTTTTTCTCCTAATCCTTGCATTTGGAATAGCACAACTATAAGAGCAATCATTATTAATGTTGGTAAGAAAGATACTACTCCTGAGCCTATACTTAAAAGAATATTTTGCTTATCTTGCTCTAATTTAATATCATTTCCAGTTAATGTTTTTTCTTGTACTAATTCAATAAATGCTTGTATATTTGGAACTATTGAATATTTTGTTAAATCTTTTAATGCTTCTTTGTCTTCTTCATCTGGGACATTACCTTCACTGTCTTTATAAGTAACTACTATAGATGTACTATTAACAGTCATTTTTATTTTTCCAACTTTTCCTTCATCTATATCTTTGATAAGCTGAGTATAAGCAACATTTTTATCTTCACTTTTATTTTTAGAATATATTACAAAACTTACTCCTGCAACAATAACTAAAATTGTTAATATTGTTACTAATACAATTTTATTTTTTGATTTTTTGTTTTTATTTTTCTTCTTGTTTTCATTTTTTAAATCTTCTTGTTTTTCGTCTTTTTCATTTTTAAATTCTTCTTGCATTAGATTATTTTCCTCCTTCAATATTAGCATTTGCTTGTGGCTCTGGACCATCTTTTCCTTTTGTTTTTGTATTTACATCATCTAGCTTTTTTTCACCATCATTTTCATTATTATCTTTTGTATCATCATCTTCATTTTCTTTTTCTTCTCTGTTTTCCATCTTTTTTTCTAATTCTTTTATTTCAATAGTTGCTTTAATTAATTGTTTTTTCTTTATTAAATCTGATCTCATAATTAAAATAACTGCAACTATATAGATATAAGCAATAAGTGTGTACATTATTTGGAAGTATTCCATATAAAATCCATTTAATAGATTTGTACATGTATAAATTAAATTAATAATAATTGGTAATGTTAGTGATGATATTGCTATTATTATTGCTTGAGAATATTTTAATGATATTTTTGCCATTTTACTAATAATTATAACTAGTAAAGATAATGCTAATGCATCAATAAATGTAGATAATGCATATACAAAGTATGTTGTTCCAAATACCGATATATATATAATTGAATTTATTTGTGTTTTATTATCTTTAAATAATGAAATAATATTATTTTTATTGATTGATTCTGCTTCATTTTCACCTAATAAATTATTATAAGGCATCTCCATTACGTTATCCTTTGTAATTGCTATTGCCTTATTTTTAAGCAATAATATAACATTTCCATTGTACTCGTTAATTTGTTCTTTATATGGTTCTATTTCTTCTACTTTATCATCAAAAATTATTTTTACATTGAAATCTTTAATATTGTCAATAATAACAGCTTCTTCACTATTTAGTTTTAGCCCTTCTTTATCTATTGTAAAGTCAGGAATATTTTCTTCTACATATGATGACATTACATCAATTATTTCATTTATTTTATATGTCATAACTCCTGCTACAATTATAGTAAATATTAACATAAGTTCTAAGAAATATATTATTGATCTTCTCATTTTTTCTGAAATAAGAAGGTTGTATTTGTCTAAATCTTTGATACTTATTATTATTTTTTTGAAAAATGGTATCTTCTTTTCCATTTTTTGCCCCCTATTTAAATTTTTTCTATTTTTGCACCGTCTGCTGTATCTTTAATAATATATCCCTTTTCTTTTATTTCATCTCTTAATTTGTCAGCAAGTTCATATTTTTTTTCCATCTTAGCCTTTGCTCTATTTTCTACCATTTCTAAAATTTCTTGTGGTACTTCTATATCATTTTTTAAATAATTTTTAGCATTTTTTAAATCTAATCCCATTACTTCATCAAATTTTTCTAAAAGATTTGCTAATTTTTTTGATTTAGATTCATTTCTTATAACTTCCCAAACTATTCCCATAGCAAGAGGCATATTTAAATCATCATTTATTGCTTCATGAAATCTTGTTTCATATTCTTTTATTTTTTGATCAGATACCTCATCATTTCCTTCTAAATTTTTAATATAGCCTTCTCTTAATCTTGTTAATGCTTTTTGAGAAGAAAGAGCTCCTTCAAAAGTAAAATTTAATTTATTTCTGTAATGTGAATTATAGCAAAATAGCTTATATGCTAAAGGTTCAATTCCTTTTTCTTGTAAATCTGATAATCTATATATATTTCCTAATGACTTTGACATTTTTCCACCATCAATAAGTAAAAACTCACAATGCATCCAGAAAGTAGCTGGATTATGTCCAAAAGCACCTTTGCATTGAGCAATCTCATTTTCATGATGAATAGGAATATGGTCAACTCCACCTGTGTGTATATCAAAATTTTCTCCTAAAAATTTTCTTCCCATAGCTGAACACTCAATATGCCATCCTGGATATGATTTTCCCCAAGGGCTATCCCATTTCATTAAATGATTTTCTGGTGCCTTTATCCATAAAGCAAAATCGTATGGATTTCTCTTTTCTTCATCTACTTCTATTCTTGCACCATGGTCTTCTCCTGATACATCATTATTTGATAAAACTGGGTATTTATCTAGTTTTGATACATCAAAATATATTCCTTTGCTTGTTTCATATCCATATCCATTATCTATAATTTCTTGTACCATTTCTATCATTTCATTAATGTTATCAGTTGCTTTTGTTATTACTTTTGGTTTATCAATATTTAAATCTTCTATATCTTTCATAAAAGCTTCAGTATAAAATTTAGCTATTTCGTAAGGATCTTTTCCTTCTTTTTTTGCTGCCTTTTCCATTTTGTCTTCACCAGTATCCGCATCTGATGTTAAATGTCCTACATCAGTTATATTCATAACATGATTTAATTTATAGCCATTATATTTTAAGATTCTTCTTAAATTGTCCATAAATATATAAGTTCTAAAGTTGCCTATATGGGCATAGCTGTAAACCGTTGGTCCACAGCTATATATATTGGCTTCTTCTTTTTTTATTGGAATAAATTCTTCCTTTTCGTGAGTTAAAGTATTATATAACTTAATCTGCATTATTTTCCTCCACCGTATTTGTTTCCTCTACTTTATTTTCAGTAGATGGCTTTACTGTTGTTGTATTTTCTACAGTTTCATTACTTGTAGTAGTTTCATTAACTACTGTGTTAGTTGAAGTTCCTCCATCATACTGATTTACTGTAATAGAAATTTCTGATCCTTTTGGAGCTTCTGTTGCACTTTGTTTTAATACCGTTCCTTTAGCTTTTTTCTTATCATTATCTTTTAATATTTTTACTTTAAATCCTGCTTTTTCTAGTTCTTCTTTAGCCTTACTCTCAGTTTTTCCTACTACATTTGGAACTTTTATTTTTTCAGCTTCTTTGTGTATATCGCATGTTTCTTCTGGTGCTTCCTCTACTTTTTGTTTTGGAGACCAATTTCCAGCTTTTTCTGTGTCTATTAATACACCGAAAACTTTTTCCTCAGTATCAGTACAAAAATCAGTTGCTAACTTTCCAGATTCTTTGCATATTTTTACTGTTGTATGTCCATCACATGTTCCAGGAATATTATCACTAGAGAAAATTTCACTATATGTGTCTGTGCAATTTTCTGAAGCTCTCTTACCTGTTGCTTTACAAATGCTTACAGTCTTTATTGTTTTTGGCTGTACAAATTTTTTGGCTGTCAATTGCTTATGAACATCTCTCATAACTGGGAACCAGATTGCTGCTGCTGGATTCGATCCACCACCAAAGCTCATCTTAACACCTTTTCCATCAATATTATAGCCATCATCTGCACCATACCAACAAGCTGCTGCATAATAAGGTGTTATACCACAGAACCATCTATCAGCTGACCCATCTGACGTTCCTGTTTTTCCTCCAACATCCATTGCTCCTAGCCAGCCGCTATAATTTGATGCTGTTCCTCCTGATGATTGAACTGGGCCTCTCAAAATTGTACTTTCAATATATGCATTGTCTTCTGTCATTACTCTTGTCTTTTCTTGTTTTGCTTCAATTACAACTTCTCCATTTCTGTCAACAACTTTTGTATAAAATGTAGGTGTAATATAAACTCCACCATTTGCTATCATTGCATATCCTGCTGCCATTTGAACTGGAGTTACACTAACAGAACCAAGTGCCATACTCAATCCAGCATTATCAGCATCTACATCAATTCCTATTTTTCCTAAAAATTCTGCTGACTTTCCAACTCCCATTATTGAAAGTAATTTAACTTCTGTTACATTGTAAGAGTGAGTTATAGCATTTCTAATTGTTGTAATACCTCCATAATTACCACCATCATTTTTCGGACTATATTTTCCAAATGATGTTGGTTCATCGTTAAATAATGTTGCTGCTGTAATTACTTTATTTTCTAATCCAGGTGCAATTGTTACTAATGGCTTAAATGCAGAACCACCTTGACGTGCTGATAATCCTCTATTTAGTCCAAGAGTATTAGGATTTTCTTCAAGTGCACCAACTTCTCCTACAACCCAACCACTGTAAGGGTCTATTATAACCATAGCAGACTGTCCGTTTTCATATCTGCTACTTCCATCACTAGCTCTTCCTTTTCTTATATATTTGGTTTTAACATATTCACCTTCCATTATATCTTGAATTCCTTGATGAACAGTTGTGTATATGCTATATCCACTATTTATTAACATATCTCTAGCAGCATCATAGCTAATATCTTTCGCATCTGAAAGTTCTCTTGCGATTTGATTTATAGCTGCTGCTGTATGGAAGGAAATATCACTGTTTCCATTTGATACTTCACCTTTTTCAAATGCTAATCCATTTTTTGTTTCTTCTACTGCTGAATTGTATTCTTCTTCTGTTATCTTTCCTAATTCCTTCATTTTAGCTAAAACATTAAGAGTTCTAGTTTTTATATCTTCTGATTTATCTGTATCTCCAAATGGGTTATATGAATTTGGAGCATGATTTATTCCAGCTAAGAAAGCTGTTTGTGCTAAACTCAAATCCTTTGCTGATTTGTTAAAATAATAATTTGATGCAGATTCAACACCTCTAACTTCTAGTCCATTTGAACTTCCTAGATATATTCTATTTAAATATCTTTCAAGTATTTTATCTTTGTCATTAATCATTTTTTCCACTTGAACAGCTCTAGACCACTCTCTTATTTTTCTTTCTATTCCAGCAAGTCCGCCTCTTTCATCATCCTTCATAGTTATTTTTATAAGCTGTTGAGTTATAGTACTACCACCAAATGACCCTTTGCCAAGGCTGAATACATAATCTACTATTGCATGGGCTGTTCTTTTTATGTCAATTCCATTATGTTCATAAAATCTTTCATCTTCTATTGCCACAAATGCCTCAGGTAATCTTCCCATATCTCCAAGTGATACTTTTTTATTAATTTCATCTCCTGTAAGAGTATTAATTAGATTTCCTTCTCCATCATATATTGAGGCTCCAGCATCAGCTAAAAGTTGTTCTTCAGTTATAGCCCATCTGTCTGTTTTAAATATAGCTACAACTGCTGCTACACCAGCAACAATTAAAATAACCATTAAAAAGAAAAATATTTTTAAGAATAATTTTAATTTTCTAAACTTCTTATTTTTCTTTTTATCTTTCTTACTTTCTTTTTTATTTTCTTTTTTTGTTTGTTTTTTACTCATTTTATCTTCCTCTTCAGGATTAATAATTAATTCACCATTTTTATATATTTTAGTAAACATTTCTTCATCATTTTCTATTTTGTTAACATTTAAATCATCTGATTCTTCAATGTTACTTTCTTTAATTTTTTCATCTTCAATGTTTTTATCTTTTTCTTTAATATTTTCATCTTTATCTTCATTATCAGAATTTACTATATCCATTACGATTGTATCTTCATTTGATAAAACTTTTTCCTCTTTTTCTGTATTTTTTTTCATATCTTTATCATGTTTTGGTTTGTTTTTTTTCATATATACCTCCATTTAGGTAAATCAATATTTATATTATATTACAAATATTTATAGATTACAATATTTTAGGAAAATTAAAATTATCTAAATCTAAATAATTTGTAATTACTTCTGCACCACTTTGAATTAGTTTATTTGTGCCAACTGAATTTTTTGAAAAAATACTTCCAGGAACAGCATATAAGTTTCTACCTTGTTCTAATGCAAAGTTTGCAGTAATTAATGAACCACTTTTTTCTTTTGCTTCTACAACAATTGTTCCTACACTTAATCCACTAATTATCCTATTTCTTTTAGGGAAATTTTCCGGAATAGGCTTTACATCTATTGGATGCTCACTTACAATAGCCCCTCCATAACTTAAAATCATTTTTGCCAAATTATAGTTTTCTTTTGGATAAATCATATTAAGTCCATGAGCCACAACAGCTATAGTTTTGCCCTTAGCTTTTAAAGTTCCTAAATGAGCATAAGTATCTATCCCTCTAGCTAGTCCACTTACAATAATTATATTTTTTTTAGCCAAATTATATGCTATTTTTTCAGATATTTCTTTTCCATAATTGCTGCAATCTCTACAACCTACTATTGCTATAGATTTTCTTTTTAAAATTTCAATATTTCCTACAACAAATAATTTTTTAGGTCTGTTGCTAATTTGTGATAGTAAATATGGATAATTTATATCTGTTTCTTTTATTTCTTGTATATTGTATTTTATATTAAATTTCTCCTTTCAGATTTTTAATTAAAAAAAGAGAAAACATTTTTATTTTTGTTTTCCCCCTTTATTTAATTTATTAATATTTAAAATTAATCATTAAGCCATTTTTGATATTCATCTACAATTATTTTAGCTACTTCTTCTGGTGTTAAATTTGAAGTATCTACAACTAAATCATAATTTGACATGTCATCACGATTTACACCATATTCATCAATCCATCTTTTAGTTTCTTCTTTATGTCTATATGTGATTTTTTCTTTAGCTTCTTCGATATTTTTAAATGGTTCTGTTTCCTTTCTTGCATTATCTTCAAAAGCTCTTTTAGCTGAAATATCAATATCTACTTTTAAATATACTTTAAATGAATCTGGAATAGCATACCAGCCTAGTTTGGCATCAACAATTAAATTATCATGTTCATTTGCATAGTTTGTAGCACTTTTTTCAATTTCTCTGTCAAGTTCAGGATGTTCATTTAAGTAAACTTGAAAATCAACAATTGACATGCCCTTTTCTAATGCCAATTTTCTAACATATTGACCATTTCTATAAATTTCATAGCTTAAATATTCTTTTAATAAATTAGATGCTGTACCTTGTCCACTTGCATGATCACCAGTAATTGTAATAACATGTTTTTTCATATATACCTCATATAATTTTATTTTTCATCTGTATCAGCAGATTCTACATTATCTTGACTTTCTGCATTAGTATTTTCAGTATTTACATTATTTTTTCTGTTTTCTAATTCTTCTTCCCATTGATTTTTATTATATATTTTAACTTTGTCTTCTTCTATTTCATCAGCAGCAAGTGTAACTGGAGATACATCATCTTTTGATGTCATTGGTGTACTTCCACTTGCAATTTGTCTTGCTCTTTTTGCAGTAGCAATAACTAAACTATATCTATTTTCAGCTTTTTCAAGTAATTCTACAGCTGTAGGTTTTACTATCATATTAATACCTCTTTTCTTAATAATTTATAAAATTAATTTTAACATTTTTTATTGTTAAAGTCAAATATTTCCAACAATTTATTTATTATTTGTTGTTTTTTTCCTTCTTATAGCTATAATTGCACTTTTAATTAGATAGTAAAATAAAATTATTCCTGTTATAATTGAGAAAACTAGCCATAGGCTTTCATTTTGTTTATTAAATAAATCTAATATTAAAATAGTTAATCCTGAAAGAGTTAGTAATTCTATACCATGTAATCCTATTTCAAATAAATCTTTTGAATATGCAATTTCAAAAATAACTAATGAAATTACAACTTCTGCCATAATTAAAATTTTTAATTCTGTTATGTAATTAATTGTACTCATTGTTTTACTTCCAATAATTAGTGCAATTAAATATACTAACATTGATATGCAAATTAAAATATTTTTCAAAATTTCTTTATATTTTAATTGCTTCTTTTCACTATTTTGTTTTACTTTTTTATTATTTTTAATTTCTTTTTTTATAGCATCTAAATCAATTTCTTTTTTTTGAATAATTTTATTTTCTGATTTTTTTTGTTCTTTAGCTTCTGATTTATTATCTTTTTTAGGAGTTTCTTTACTTTTATTTTTTTCTTCCTTCTTTGCTTTTTCTTCGCTTTTATTTTGTTCTTCCTTTTTTGATTTTTCTTTACTTTTATTTTGTTCTTCTTTTTTCGCACTATCAACTTTTTTTAGATTTTTTGAACTTTCATTTTTTTCTTTTGCTTTATCTTCCTTTTTTATTTTTTCTCCCTTTTTTGGTTGTTCTTCTATTTTTTCCTTCATTTCTCATTTTCCTGATTAAATATATTTAGGTTTTTAAAGTTTACCTATAAAACTTTCTTTATGATTATAGCTCAAATTCATATAAAATCATACTAATCATTGAAATTGATGCTGTTTCAGTTCTTAAAATTGTTTTTCCAAGACTTACTTCTTTAGCACCAGCTTCTTCTAATTCTTTAGCTTCTTGTTTATCAAAGCCACCTTCTGGTCCAATTATTATAGCAATTTTAGAAACTGTTTTATTATTTTTTAAAATATCTTTTAAAGATATATTTTTTTCATTTTCATAAGCAATTACTACTAAATCATAATCTTTAACCTTGTCTTTTATCTCTTTTATTTTTTCAACCTTATTTATCTTAGGAATTATACATCTTTTGCTTTGTTTTGCAGCAGATTCAGCTATTGCTTGCCATCTAGATATTTTTTTATCTTCATCTTTTATTTTAGCTATGCAATTTTTCATTTCAAGTGGTGTAATTTCAGATACACCTAATTCTACTGCTTTTTGTATAATAAATTCCATTTTATCAGATTTAGGTAAGCCTTGAAATAGAGTAATTTTTATATTTGGTTCTGTATTATCCGCACTTTCTATTAAAGAACAAATAATTTCATCTTTTTCTACTTTGTCAATTTTAGCTAAATACCTATCACTATTTTGTTTGTTGCATATAAATATTTTTTCATCTTTCCTCATTTTAAGAACTTGTGATATATGTTTAGCATCTTGACCTATTATATGTGCTTTGTCATTTTCTATTTGATTACTATCTATAAAAAAATTATGCATATTAAGATATTCCCCACTCTTTTTCATATCTTTTAATTACATTTGAAGTCTTTTTGTTTTCTTCATTAACCATACGTTGTTGAGTATCTGTTTCGTCTTTTATTTTTTTTACTATAGAATTATCACTTAGCATCGCTAAGTTTAATGATACTCCTGCTATAATAATCATTAGCATAATTGTAACAACTAATGCTATCATAGTTACTCCTTTTTCATTTTTCATCTTTTTTCTCCTATTTTCCAAATTTCATTTTTGGTAGGTTCTTCAATACTTTTAAAGTTTATTTGTTGTTGTATTTTTTCATTTTTATTGCAAAGAATATTGCAAATATAGAAGCCACTAAAATACAAATACCTATAGTATTGCTTGTACCTGTTTTTGGAATTTCTTTTGTTGATGTTGTAGTATCTTTTGATGTATCTAACTTGTCATTATTGCCATTACTGTTGTTATTGTTATTGTTATTGTTATTGTTGTTGTTATTGCTATTGCTGTTATTGTCATTATTATTGTTATTATTATTGCTATTGTTGTTGCTGTTATTATTGTTATTGCTACTATTATTATTGTTTGTATTATTATCATTTATTTCATCTTTTTCCTGCGTATTACCATTGCTATTGTTATTATTACTATTATCACCATTATTAGTAGAACCACTACTACTGGGATTATTACTATCATTTTTTTCATCATCTGCACTACTAGTGTCTGAATTATTTAAATATTCAATATTTATACTTTTATATATTCCAGAAGTGTTTTCTCCGTGTATATGTTGTTTCGTTATCTAATGTTACAAATTTTGATTCTTCTATGCTAAAATTTACATTTTCCTTATTATTATTTATTATTTTAAATTTTATTTGTAATATATCTGTCCCTGCTTTTGACATGTCAAAATATACACAAGCTATTTTTTCATTATTTTCTGCTACTGACAAATTTGCAGTTTGACTACCCACTAATTTTAATATTCCTCTATCATAGTCTAACTTGAAGCTTGCTCCTGAAATCTTTTCACTTAAGTTTATTGTAAGTAATATTTCATCATTTATTTTAATGTTTTTTGTTTTATCTAAATTCATATCTACATTAAATCCAAGACTCACATTTGTAAATATTAGTAAGCTTAAAAATATTATACTTATTATCTTTATTTTCTTACTCAAAATTCCTTCCTCCTATCTCTTTAGAGCTTGTAATAGCCACTTACCTGATTGTGATAATTCTTCTTGTGTCCAACCTCCTGTTGTTTTATCAGTATTTTTTAATAATGCTGATGCTTCATCTTTATTAGATAAATTCCAACACATCCAGCTTATATTTCTTTCATTTAAGTAATCAATCCATATATTTGCTTCATTTTCATCTATTATTCCATTTCCTGATGCATCACAGCTTCCAAACTCTGTTACAAATATAGGTAGTCCAGCATTTAATGCTGTTTGTAATTTTTGTCTTAAATATTCTTTATGTGTTGCTGCATAAAAGTGTAATGTGTACATTATGTTATCATATCCAGTAATTGGATTATTGGCTACAATATCTACATCTTGAGACCATGTAGGTGTTCCGACTATTATAATTGCGTCATTATCAATTGCTCTTATTAATTGTATAATTTCTTCAGCATATGGTTTTATATCTCTATCCCATTGTACGTTCCCATTTGGCTCATTGCATATTTCATATAAAACATTGTCATAATCTTTATATTTAGTTGCCATTTCTGTAAAAAATACTTTTGCTTTTTCTTTACCGCTATTAGGATTTCCTTCACTTAATATATGCCAATCTATTATTGCATATATACCTGCATTTTTTGCATATTCAACTCCATTTTCTACTATTTTATGTAATTCAGGAGTATATCCTTCATTTTCCCCTGTATACATTGCAAGTCTAATAGCATTTATTCCCCAATTTTGTTGCATGTATGTAAATGACTCTTGATTTACATATTGTGGATACCATTGTAAACCGTGTGTACTTACACCTTTTAGTTGAAAGTTATTTCCTTGTTCATCTACTATATTTGTTCCTTCAACTTTTAATTTTCCATGAATTTCAACTGGTGTATCGCCTTTATTTTCATCTTGTTTATTGTCTTCATCATCTTCATCTTGATTATCAAAATCTAAATATCCAGTAGGTATATTTGTTATTATTCTTGATTCAAGGGTTCCTAAATATGTATTAATCATTTTCATTATATCTTCTATATCTAGTGTATTGTCTTTATTTTCAAGATTTCCTGCTAATTTTTGTATTTCGTTAATTTTGCTTGTACCTAAGTAGTCATTTTGTACTTTCATAATATCTTCTATATCGCATATATATCCATCTTGGTTTACATCTCCATATAATACAACTACATAGTCTTCATCATTTATTGTTATGTAATCTCCTGTTTTAACTATGTTTTCGTTTTCAATTATATTTCCTTGAGCGTCTTTTATTTGTTGAATTTTTGTGTCATATTCCATTATTTCTTTTTTGGTTGTTTTTCTTAATTTGGTATTTTTAACTAATTCTATTGTTACTATTTTTTGATTTTCTATAAGTGTATTATAATATTTTATGTCTTCAATATTTTCATCTGTTGCATATGTTAAGTTAGTTAATATTATTCCTACAAATACTAATAATGCTGTTATTGTTATTATTATTTTTTTCATTTTTGTCCTCCCCTTGTATTAATTGCATAAATAACTTCTATATATTAAAGATAATATTGTTCGTGTTTCTTCAAGTAAATTTTGCTCATCTAAAGATAAGTCAAAATCCAAATTAGGAATATATGACTTTGATTTTTTCTGTGCTATAAAATTTAAAAATGAATTTGGAATCTTATGTAATAAATCTTCTGGCATTAGTTTTAATATGCTATCAACTTCTGCCAAAGCATTTTCATATACTAAAGTCATGTAACTTTCTCCTTTGTATTATTCCAATGATATTTCTTCTTCTTTTGCTATTTTTCTATCATTTAATTTACTAATTTCTCTTATTGGACGTATTTCTCTTTTCAAAGTATTTAATGTTGTTCTTCTACTTGATTCACTAACCTTTTTATCAATTGTAGAAAAATCTTTTAATGTTACGCCATTTCTTATATTCCTTCTATTTTCGACAGATTTTTCTTCATTTTTATTTTCTTCATTTTTTTCATACTTCTTAAAATTTGGAATATATAAAAACATATCTTCTTGACTAATTTTAAACGTCTTTGGATCTGGTAAATCTTTTTTATATTCTTCAACTAATTCATCTTGTAATTGTGGTATTAAACTATCTAATTTTAACTTCTTTAAATCAGGTATAATATTTTCTTCAAGTAAATCTGGCACGTTCATAGCTTCATAATTGTGCTCAATTTTAATGTCTCCTATTTTTTGTGAACCTGCAATTGCTTTTACTAAACTTTGAACTAAATTGTCTTTTAAATTGTATTTCCACATTTTTTCATCTATATCTTTATAATCTTTTAATGCAGTATTAAGCGTTTTTTGTTCTTCTTCAGTTAAAGATAAATCTACTGGTTTTACAGGAACAAATAATGCTCTTAAATTCAATAAAAATTTTTTCATAGGGCTAATATTTTGTAATGCAAGTTTTTGTTCATTTTTAATTTTAGTAATGTTCTCTAATTCTTTAGTATAATTTATTAATTTTTCGCTTGATTCAGCTAATTGGTCTATTAAGTCATGTATTATTGCATCTCCTAAAAAAGAAGAACCTATAGTATCATAAAGTTCTATTTTAGAAGCAAACATTGATAAGCCTGCTTTTTCAAATTCTTTAGATAATTCTACTATTTTATTATTTAAAGTAGTGCTAGCATTAGGAATATCAACATTTGACTGTCCTATATCTTTTGCACTTGTTGTCAATGAACTTATAGAATCAAATTGTTTTGATCCCACTTCATTTATTTTGCTAAAAAGTGTTTCCTTATGTTGTCTTTCAAACTGTTGCATTTTAATTCTATTTTTATCCATAAAAAATCTCCTATTCTCAATTATATTACGATTTCTTGTGTTATGTATAATTATATTTTTAATTTCTTATGTTGTCAATAGTATGACTATTTGTTTATATAAAATTTATATATTAAAAAATACAGTGAGTAAAAATAATTTTACTCACCGTAATATTCAGTTGTAGTTTGTTAAAGATATTATCTTTAACATAAGTATAATTTTCGAAAAATATCAACGTTTGCATATAGCTAAAATTTCATCAGGATTTTTCGTTGTTTCCTCTATAACCGTTATTTTAGCGTACTCCTCATTTTTTGAAAATGATAAAAAATGTTTGCTAATAGAACAAAATACTGTCCAGTGGTCCTTTTTTTCCGAGTCAGAAAAACAATAAAGCAATGGAGAATTTTCACTTTCTGTTAAAATTATAATTGAAGCAAGATTGTATGTTTCCTCGAATTTTCCATCAATATATCCCCTAATGTTACTTTTCGATTTTTCCTTTTCTTCAATATACCCTCTAATCCTTCCAGATTTTTCAAGTACAATGTGTCCATTAAAATCCGTTTGTAATTTTATAGCCCGCTTGTTTTCTTGAAACTTACCTTCAATACTGAATACTCTCATATTTTTTCCTCCTAATAATTATTTTTTGAGAAATATTACTAATTACTTTTGATTGTAGCTTATATAAACTACTAAGTACTATTTTGTTAGTATAACATATTGTCATAATAATATCAACCATTTATTTTATTTTTATGTAAAATACGACAATTGAATTGAAAAAAAAGATAAAATAATATCATATATTAATATTTATATCAAGAAATGATTTTTGTGCTAATTATTGACAATTCTTAAAAAAGTAGCTATACTAATAGTAGCTCAAGCGAAGTTGTCTAGTATAGCCTGACAATAACGCATCAGATATGTGGGGAGAAACACATATCTTTTTTTTGTTATAAAAAGACAGAGCAGGGTGAAGTGAACCCCATATAGTGGACACTAAAAAAAGAGAACTGCTCTGAAATTATGATGTTCCTATTATAATTTATTTTTATAATTTTACAATATAGATTAAAAATCATGTTGATAAAACAATAAATTTATGATACTATTTATCTATGCTAGTAATCTAAATTAAAAATTTAACATGATTACTAGACGTTTATTAGAATATTAAGAAAGGGATGTAGAGTAATTTATGGAAGAAAATAATATAAAAAAAGAGTGGATTAAATGCTCTGTAACTAGTTTTTTAATAGCATTTTGTTTTTCAATGGTTATTTTGGAATTTCAACAAATAAGGAATATATTTGGAAACTCGTATTATTTAAGTAGTGTTCCTATATTTTTACAACATATATTTTGGCCAGTACATTACTGTATTATCTACTCTATTTGGGCTGAAATCATTTGTCAAATTATGTTTTGTATAATGCCTAAAGAAAAAAAGATAACGCAAAAGACTTTAACAATTCCTATAGTTTCAAATGTAATTAATTTTATAATTGTAATATTTGTATTTTATATCAAACTTTCATCATCTATAAGCTAAGTACACTTAATCACAAATTTATTTTATACCATCTAGTGCCATCATTTTCAACTGACTACAAAATGTAGTCAATTCACTACCTTCATTTTATAATACAAATTGAAAATAAAACGAAAAAATACCATTCTTATTTAGAATGGTATTAATCTGTTCTACTAGTTCGAACAAATACGTTATTGGTGGCTTCAACTGGAATTGAACCAGTGACACAAGGATTTTCAGTCCTCTGCTCTACCAACTGAGCTATGAAGCCATAAGCTATTAAACTTTTCCTTAAATAAAAAAATGGCGACCCGAAACGGGCTCGAACCGTCGACCTCTAGCGTGACAGGCTAGCGTTCTAACCAACTGAACTACCGGGCCATAAATGGTGGTCGCTATAGGGCTCGAACCTATGACCCCCTGCTTGTAAGGCAGATGCTCTCCCAGCTGAGCTAAGCGACCATTTTTATCATCTCTGACTTTCTTAGTATACTAAATTATTTTTAAATTGTCAACTATATTTTTAAAATATTTTAAAAAAAATGCATAACTAATTTGTTATGCATTTTTTATTATACTATTGTAATATTTCAATTGCTTTTTTCAATTGTGTATCATTTTCTAAATCTAATGTGCCTGCATATTCGTAATCATCTACCACTATATCTGGTTCAATACCTTTTCCATTTATTTCATTATGATTAGGAGTAAAATATTTTTCTATTGTTAATTTTAATCCGCTTCCATCTGGTAGTTGGTATAATCCTTGTATTACACCTTTGCCATATGTTGTTTCTCCTATTATTTTTACATTACTTGCTAAGTCTTTTACAATTCCTGCTAATATTTCTGATGCACTTGCTGAAAATTGATTTACAAGTAGTGCACAATTCATTGTTATTTTTTTATCTCTTTTTGATTTTGTTTGTAGTTCATTTCCTTCTTTATCAGTTTCTATTAAAAGAACTTGGTCTTTATCTGTAAATAAATCAGCTATTTCTACTGCTTCATCAACAATACCTCCACCATTTGATCTAATGTCTACTATTAATGATTTTGCACCTTGTTCTACTAATTTGTCATATTCAGCTTCGAATTGATCTGAAACTTTTACTCCATCAAAACTTGAAATATTGATATATCCAATATTTCCATCTAACATTTTTGATGATGTTCTTATTATTTCTACATTTCTTCTTTCTATTTCAAATTCTAATGTTTGTTCATTATTATTTTCATCTTTTCTTAAAACTTTTATCTTAACTTTAGTTCCAATTTTTCCTTTAATTTTACTTGTAATGGTGTCATAATCATCTCCATTACATTTTACTCCATCTACTTCTTTTAAAATATCTCCAGCTTTTAATCCTGCTTCTTTTGCTGGTGAATTTTCTATTGTATCATAAATAACTATTTCATTATTTTCGCTATCTAATGTTATATATACACCTATTCCAACATATTCCCCAATTGTATCAGAATAATATTCTTCCATTTCTTCTTTAGTAAAATATTCGCTATATTTATCTTCTAATCCTGCTACATAACCTTTTACTGCCCACTCTACTAGTTCATCTTCATCAATTTCTCCAATAAATTCAGAACTTATTTTTTGATTTATTAGTTCTATTTTTGTTGATAACTTATCTGATTTAAAAGCATCTCCTAACAAAGATGATGACTTTATATTACCTGTTCCACCATATACCCATAACATTGTAATTGAAAAAGTTATAACTGCTGTAATTATTATTGTCATAACAATTTTAAAATTTTGTTTTGTTTTCATATCCTTTATGTATGATTTTTATCATACTCTCCTTTCTTTTATTTACTGATTAGATAAGTATTTTTTTGGATCAACTGCTAACCCATTTTCTCTTACTTCAAAATGCACATGTGGTCCTGTTGAGTTTCCAGTAGAGCCTACTTCCATTATAATATCTCCTTTGCTTACTGTATCACCTACAGTTTTTAGAAGCTTACTTCCATGTCCATATAATGTTATGATTTTAACTCCTTCTTCATTTAACCCATGGTCTACCATAACCATATTTCCATAACCACCATTATTAAAATCCGAATATATTATTACCCCGCTTGCGGCTGCATATACTGGATCTCCCATACTTCCACCTATGTCTATTCCATCATGATTTTTAATTATTCCTTGAATTGGGTGAAGTCTTGTTCCAAAAGGTGAAGTGATATATGATGTCGAAAGTGTAGGCCACATCATTATTCCACCACTATATTGCAAATCATACGTAGAAGCATATATAGAATATTGTATTAAATTTTCTAATTCTTCCTGTTGTTTTAAATATGCATCTATTTCTGAATTTAATTGTCTTTCACTGTCTGTTAAACTTAATTTATGATTTTCTACTATTGTTTTTGTATTTGTTAATACTACTGTTTGTTCTTCTGCTTGTGCTTTAACTATTTTCATGTTTGCCTTTTGTTCTTTTAATTCTCTTGAAATTTTTTCTACTTGCTTTTTTTCATTTTCTATTTCTTTTATTGATTTTGAATCATATTGTGCTATTTGTTTTATAACATAGTATCTTGATATAAAATCTATTATACTCTTAGAATTAAATAATACATCCAAATAGGTCATACTTCCACTTTTGTAAAGTGCAACTAATCTTTTTCTAAGCATTTGATCTTTTCTATCATATTCTTCTTGAATAACATCTAGTTTTTTTTGTGTTTCATTTACTTTCTTTTGTATATCATCAAACTGCTCATTTATTTTATCAAGTTTTGCTTGTTCTTCTGCTATTTTTTGTTCTAAGTTTTGTATTTGAAACAAAGTATCTGATAATTCTTCTTCTACAAATTCTAACTTTTCTTTAGCAATTTCAAGATTTTCTTTAACTTTTTCTTCTTGTTCTTTAAGCGAAAGTACTTTGTTATCTGATGTTTCATTGCTAAGAATTTCATTTGACTGTATTACATTGTTTTCTTCATCTGCATAAGTAGAATTGATAAAAATGAAAATAATCAATAATGACAAAACTAAACTTATAGTCTTATTCCTTAATACGCTATTTTTCATTTATTCTACTCGTATAATATAACAATTATACGAAACTCCTTTCTGTGTTTCTTCTTATATTATTTTAATCCTATTTTAATTTATTCAATTTTTGCAATTTAATTCTAACTTAAAGGGCACTATTGTGATTTTGTGCCCTTCTTTTTTAATTTAATTATCTATATCATTTAACTTATTACAACATAATTTAATGGGTCTACTCTACATCCAGAGCTGCTTCCACCAACTCTTACTTCAAAATGTAAATGTGGTCCTGTAGTAATACCTGTATTTCCAGTAACACCTATTTGTTGTCCTCTTGTAACTGTTTGACCTGGAGAAACAAGAATTTGTGATAAATGTCCATAAGCTGTATATAATTGACCTCTTCCGTTATGCCATATCATAATGAAGTTTCCATATCCTGATACCACACCAGCTGTAACAACAAGTCCTGATTCTGCAGCATATAATGGCTGATATGATACACCTATATCAATCGCTCCGTGATTTGTTGATGCACCTGCTGTTGGTTGTCTTCTAGGGCCAAAGTATGATGTTATGTATGAATATCTAGCATATTGTTTAGGTAATGGCCATCCTAATGAACCTTGTGAATTATCTATGCTTCCTGCAACATGACTTTGTCCATTGTTTTTATTTTTATTTCTTTCAATTTCTGCTTGAATTTCTGCTTCACCTTTTCTAATTGCCTCTTGATATTCAGAAATTTTCTTTTC